>JBBSVG010000221.1:0-5418 GCA_038233775.1 Bacteroidota bacterium
ACCTGATCGCCGAACCGGACGCAAGCGAGGCAGCCGTCACCGAAGCCGTCAACGACACGTTGAAGGCCATTGCCGCAAGCCTGTTGATGGAGCAGGTGCTTGCTCCGCGCTTCGAGTTCAAACCCAAGCACCCCGAAAGCGGCCCCACGCCGGGCTTCGACTACGGCGAGAGTGGCTACGACCCCGGCAAGTGCAACGTCGGTGTGAATGAGCAGACAGGGGCATACCAGATCGAGATCAAGGGACTCGCCGAGCCCAGGAGCAAGGAGGCGACGCGAATCTGTCAGGAAGACCTGAACGAAGTCATCGCGGCCTTCGTACAGCACAAACCCACCATCGAGCGTGGCCTGTTCGATGAGGAGTTGGTGCCTGAGGAGCTAACGCAGGTTCGCATGGGCAAGATCATCAAGGACAAGTATCCCGAGCTTGACGCAGAAGATCAGGAGGCCGTGCGCCAGCACGCCGTCGCCGCCCTTAATATCACGCAACAGGCCAAGCGGTTTGCCACCGAAGGCGAGGGCGACGGGTCGCCCAATACTGCCCTGATCGATGGCGTGCGACGCTTTGCGATGGACATGCGCGAGCTGGACATCGACCTCATCGACCGCATCAACCCCTTCGGGGAAGCCTACGCCATCCTCGCCAAGACCATGAGCGAGGACAGCTTAAAGCAGGTCGCGGCCGCCATCTCGGCCAAGCGCACGAGCCTGACGCCGGATGAGGCAAAGGAGCTGGCCGTTCGCGCCGTTCAGTTCAAGAAGGAGCGCGGCCGCATTCCCGCGCTCGATTCCCAGGATGCGTGGGAGCGACGTATGGCCGAAGGCGCTGCCGCCTTCATGCGTTTCAAGGCGGAGGGACGCTATGAGTGACTCCGATCTTGACGACCTCGCTGCGGAGTTGGCCGAGTTCGCACCGCCCGAGAAGAAGGGCGGACGCCCGGCCAGCGAGGAGCGCGTCATCGCGGGCTTCGAGGAAATTCAACGCTTCACCGAGAAGCACGCGCGTGCGCCGAAGCACGGTGAAGACCGCGACATTTTCGAGCGCCTTTACGCCGTGCGGCTCGACCGCCTGCGCGCGCTCCCGGATTGCCGCGCCCTGCTTGAGCCGCTGGACCATCAGGGCTTGCTTGCCGCCGTGCCGACCGTCGCCGCTCCGGCGGAGGAACCCATCGACATCGACGATTTGGCCGCCGAGCTGGCGGGCGTCGCCGACGCGGCCGACATCACGGTCCTGCGCCATGTCCGCACCAGCGCCGACAAGCGCGCCGCCGAGGAGATCGCGGATCGCAAGCCCTGCCCGGACTTCGAGGCGTTCAAGCCGCTGTTCGAGCGTGTAGCTACGGAAGTCAAGACCGGCTTGCGCCAGTCCCAGCCCATCGAAGCGGGTCGCCGCGCCATTGAGGCCGGGGACATTTTCGTTCTCGATGGCATCACGCTCTACGTCGCAGAGGTCGGCGAGCCGCTGAAAACCACCGCCGGGGAAGTAGATCGCCGCCTGCGCCTTATCTTCTCCAACGGCACCGAGAGCAATCTCCTGCTTCGCTCACTCCAGCGTGCATTCTACAACGACCCCGCCGCGCGGCGGCTGGCCTCGCCCGAGAGCGGGCAACTCTCCTTCGGCGGCGAGCTTGAGGCCGATGATGTCGAAAGCGGCACGATCTACGTCCTGCGCTCCCTGTCCGATCATCCCTACGTCGCGCAGCACCGCGATATTATCCACAAGATGGGTGTGACCGGCGGCAGGGTCGAGACACGCATCGCCAACGCCGAGAACGAAGCGACCTATCTGCTGGCAAAGGTCGAGGTCGTTGCGACCTATAAGCTCGCGGGGATCAATCGCACCCGGATGGAGAACCTGTTCCACCGGCTGTTCGCACCCGCGCGGTTGAACATCACCATCCATGATCGCTTCGGCCGCCCCGTGCAGCCCGAGGAGTGGTTCCTTGTTCCGCTGTTCGTCATTGACGAGGCTGTTGCTCGCCTCAAGGATGGCAGCATAATCGGTTACAGCTACGATCCCAGTGCCGCGAAGCTGGTGAAGGACAGCCCAAATGCATGATTAGCCTTGGCCGTCGGCCAGGGTGAACGCTATGAGTGTGAAATATTTTTAGCTGATTGCTGATAATCGAGTAGGAATAGCGCATGACCGAATTGACGCTGCAAGGGTGGCTCCGACAGGCCGAGGCGTACGTCGCCGAGGGCAAGCCGCTGCACGCGGTCCAGCTCTACCGCCGCTTGCTCAACGAGGTGCCGACGTTCACCGAAGCGGCGTTCGAGTTGAGTTATTTGTATTTGGAAGCCGGTCAGGCCGATGCGGCCGAATCGGTGCTGCTGCGGACGCTCGACGCGGCGCCGGCGGAGCGGACCGAGGTGATCTTCATGCTTGGCAACCTGTATCTCCGCACCGCTCGCTACCCGCAGGCGCTCGAGCGCTACGGCGAACTCAGCGAACTTGACCTGCCGCAGGTCCATTTCAACAGCGCGCTGGCCCATTTCTACGGCGGCGACATGGCTCGGGCCGAGGCCGGGTTCCGCCGCACGCTGGCCGCCGACCCGACCTTTCCCCGGATCAACGAGAGTCTGGGCGAGTTGCTGATCAAGCGAAAAGCCTACGTCGAGGCGGTTTCCTCGCTCGAAAAAGCGGTCGAACTCGACCCGTATGCGTGGATCAACCACTACCTGCTCGGCGTCGCGCTCTACGGCAATCGGCAGCACCGCGAGGCGTACGATAGTCTGGTTCAGGCGCTCGATCTCGACCCGAGCGAGCCGAACGGTTGGCTGATGTGCGGCGAAGTCTTGATCGCGATGAACCGGTTGGACGAGGCCGAACAGTACCTGAAGAAAGCGGTCGAACTGAACGACCGGATGGCCGCCGCGTGGGCCAACCTCGCGCTCGCGGCGCTCAAACGCGACCGGTTTCAGGAAGCCGGCGCCCATCTGGAGCGGGCGGTTGCGCTCGACCCCGCCTGCGCCCAAGCGCTCGACGCCCGCGCCCGACTCACCGCTGCCCGAGCGCTCCGCTCGCCTGCCCACGGCGGATAGGTCGCCGCAACGGACGGCCGCCGGACCGTGTTAGGCGACCAGATTCCCCGCGCCCCGGTTCGCCAAAGCCTCCCGCCATGCTCCGATTTCGCCTCGTCCTGACCGTTCTGCTCGGGCTGACGGCCCGACCGGTCGCCGCCCAGACCGCTCGCGGTGATTCAGCCCAGATCCGCCGGATCGACGCCGTCGAGAAACCGTTCGCCGACGGCATCACGGCGTTTGGTCGCGGCACCTACGGTCGGGCCTACAACCTGTTCCGCTCGGTTTACCGCGACCAGCCGACCAACCAGCGGACGACCGCCGCGTGGCTGATGGCTGGGCGCTCGCTCTACCGGCAGAAGCTCGACCGGCAGGCGATGGAGACGCTCGAAGCGTTCGCCGCCCGCTTTCCCGGCAGCGGCTACCGCGACGACGCGCTCTACACCGCCGGTCTGGCCGCGTTCCACGCCGGTGACGGCAAAGCGGCCGTCCGGTTGCTCGGCGGGTCGTTCGAGGCGAGCGAATCGTCGGTTGCCCGAGATGCCATCGCGTTGGCCGAGGCGATTGGGCACTACTCGCTCTCGGCGGTCGATTACGCCGCCGCGTACCGAGCGTTGCCCGGACCCCGGAGTCGCGGCGTGCTGCTGCCGTCGGTGGCCCGAGCGCTGCTGTTCGCCGGTCGCGGGGCGGAAGCCGAAACGATCCTGTCGGCGTTTATGGCCGAACAACCGCGTCACCCCGACCGGAACGAGGTCGCCGCGCTGCTCGACGAGGCCAAACGCGAGGCCGACGGTCGGACGGTCGGTGGATTCGTCACGATTGGGGCGCTGGTGCCGCTGTTCACCGGCGAGTCGTCGGTGAAAGGGCAGTTGGGCCGCGAGGTTCTCAGCGGGATCGACTTTGCCGTCCGCGAGTGGCAAGCCGCCAACCCAAGCCGTCAGCTTCGATTGGTCTTTCGCGACACCGGCCACGACCCGACCGCTACGCGCCGCGCCGCCGAATCGCTCATCGCCGACGATGGCGTCGATCTGATCGTCGGGCCGGTTTTCTCCGAAACGGCCGTCGCCGCCGCTGCCGTTGCCCGCGCCCGTCAGGTGCCGCTGCTCTCGCCGACGGCGACCGACGATTCGCTTGCGACGTTCGGCGAGTTCGTCGCCACGGCCAACCCGACCTATGGGATGCGCGGTCGGCTGATGGCCCGGTTCGCCAAAGAGAAACTCGGCTACTCGACTGTCGGCGTGCTGTCGAGCGACCGGGGCTACGGCGCCAACATCGCCGCTGGGTTCCGCTCGGGCGCCCGCGCCGCCGGGCTGCGGGTCACGTTCGACCAATCGCTGCCGCCCGGATTGGTCGATATCGGCGATTTCGTCGCCCGCCTCCGGTCCAATCCGCCGGACGCGCTGTACCTGCCGCTGACCAGCCGAGACCAGTTGGCCCGCGTCGCCGCAACGCTGGCGTCGAACAACCTGCCGATTCAACTCCTCGGCGCCGATGACTGGGCCGACCCGACCTTGATCGCCGCCTCGGGCGGCGCGTCGCAGAACATCGTGTACGCTGCCGACAACGTCGTCCCGACCGATGACCGCCGCTTCGACGCCTTCGCCCGCGCCTTCCGCGAGCGGACCGGCTACCCGCCGACGCGCAACACGCTCTACGGTTACGACGCGATGCAACTCGTGCTCGAAGCGCTGCGCGACCGCTCGGTTACGGACCGCGCCGCGCTCGCCCGCAAACTCCGCACGACGACGGTGCGCGGCTTCCACAACACGCTCGAACTGGCCGGCGGCCCGATCAACACCCGCATCAACACCTTCCGCCTGACCGACGGCCAACTCCGCCGCCTGGAGTAGCCCGGCTGGATGTGCGATCTACTTCGCCAGCAGCATTCGGCCGGTGGCGGCAAACGGGGGAGAGCCGTCGCTCGGCGCGGCCGTCAGGCGATAGAGATAGACGCCGCTCGGCAGGTCGTCGGCCTGAAAGCGTGCTTGTTGCGCCCCGGCCGGTTGGGTTTGGCCTTCGACCAGCCGCGCCACCGTTTGCCCAAGCGGGTTGTACACGGTCAGCGTGACGCGGCTGCGGGCGGGCAGCTCGTAGCGGATCGTCGTCGCCGGGTTGAACGGGTTCGGACTCGCGGGCAGCAGGCGGAACGCGGCCGGGAGGGACCGGTCGCTGGGCGGCACGTCGGTGGTCTGGGCGAAGTCGAAGCGGGGCAAGGTGCGGAAGGTGCCGTCGCCGTTGCCGAGCAGGACGATGATCCCGCCCGGATCGTTCGGCAAGCCGCTGCCGGTGTCGCCCAGGCCCAGATCGACCGAAGCGAGGTCGGCGTTGCCGTCGCCGTCAAGATCGACTGCCACCAGCCCCGACATATCGCCAAATGCTTCGGCATTGAAGTCATGTC
>JBBSVG010000222.1:0-5417 GCA_038233775.1 Bacteroidota bacterium
GCGAAGGGATGGTGCCCGGCGTCGTCCCGGCTGACGGGGTTGGGCTGAACCCGCTCTTGCAGAACCCGTGGATGGTGATTCACCCGCCGACCTTATTCATGGGCTTCGCCTCGCTGATCGTCCCGTTCGCCTTCGCCGTCGCGGCGCTGTGGCAGGGGACGCAGACCGCCTACCGCGAGTGGGTCCGCGTCGCGCTGCCGTGGGCGCTGTTCACCTCGGCCGTGCTCGGCTGCGGGATCATTTTGGGCGGCTACTGGGCCTACAAAGTCCTCGGCTGGGGCGGCTACTGGGGCTGGGACCCGGTCGAGAACATGTCGTTCGTCCCGTGGCTGGGCTCGGTCGCGCTGCTGCACACGATGGTCGCCGGGCGCCGAACCGACCGGATGCTGCGGACGAACTTCATCCTCGCCATCGGCGCGTATCTGATGATCCTCTACAGCACGTTCCTGACCCGTTCGGGCGTGCTGGCCGATTTCAGCGTCCACTCGTTCACCTCGCTTGGGCTGACGGGCTATCTGCTGTTCTTCATCGGCATCTTCGCCGCGCTGGGCTTCGGACTGCTGATCGCCCGCTGGCGGTCGATTCCCCGGCCGCCGAAAGCGCCGGTTTCGGCATCGAGCCGCGAGTTTTTCATGTACACCGGCGCGCTGACGCTCTGCCTGGCCGCGTTGATCATCGCCATCGGCACGTCGGCGCCGCTGATTACACGGCTGTGGGTCGAGAAGCCGAGCGCGGTCGATCCGTCGTTCTACAACCAGACGACGCTGCCGCTGGCGATCTTGGTGACGGCGCTCGTCGGCGTCGGGCAGTTGCTCTGGTGGAAGGTGTCGCGGCGGCAACAGGTGGCGAAGTTGCTTGTCTGGCCGGTCGGATTGGCGCTCGCGGCGACGGCTTTGACGCTGGTGCTCGGTCCGACGGCGGCGCTCGGCGCTCGGCCGCTGGTGATGGTGTTTTTGCTGACGAGTTTCTTCGCCCTGTTCGCCAACGCGCAGGTCGCCGGTCGACTCATGCTCGGCAACCCGAAATACGCGGGCGGCGCGCTGACGCACATCGGCCTCGCGGTGCTGTTCTTAGGCGTGATCGCGTCGTCGGTGTTCGACCGGAAAGAGACGATCACGCTGGTCAAGGGCAAGCCGACCGCCGCGCTCTCGGGCGATTACACGATGACGTTCGTCAAACCGCTCCCGGTCTCCGGCGACTCGTCGCGCTTCCAGATCGATGTCGCCCGGTCCGGCGCTGACGAGACGTTCACCATCGCGCCGCTGATGTTCTTCGCCCCGAAGAGCGCCTCGCTGATGGCGAATCCTGACGTGCGCCATTTTGCCGACCGCGACGTGTACCTCTCGGCGATGGGCTACTCACCGGCCGTCGATCCGAGCCAGATTCCGCTGCTGCTGTCCAAAGGCGACTCGACCCAGTTGGGGCCGTATTTGGTCCGCTTCGACCGGTTCGACGTGCAGCGGATGGCCGGATTTGAAGGCCAACCGGCGACCGCCGGCGCGGCTGACGATCCCGATTTGCTCCGCGTCGCCGCCGAGTTGACCGTGCTGACGCGCGAAGGAATCGAGCGGCTGGCTCCGGTCTATTCGATCAAACCCGGTGGCGCGACCGAGAGCCGTCCGGCGGCGACCCGAAGCGGCGTCGCGATCCGCATCCAGCAAATCAACGCCGACAACGGGCAGGTCAGCCTGATGGCCGATCTGCGGCCGATCCTCGACCGGATGCCGCCGATGGCTCGGGCGCAGTTCGTCGAGCAACCGGAATCGGTGACCGTCGAGGCGTCGATCAAGCCGTGGATCACGCTTGTTTGGCTGGGCACCGTCATTCTGCTGATCGGTTTCGTCGTCAGCATCGTCCGGCGCTACGGCGAGCACCGCGACGCGGTCGTGATCGCCACCTTGCAGCCGTCACCCGTCGCCGAACCCGCCACCGCTGACCTCGTGACGCTATGACCGCCCTTCGCGCCGCTGCTGTTTCGCTGGTTCTCTTGCTTCCGACTGCGGCCCGCTCGCAGGAGATGCAGGCACCGTCGGGTCGGCGGAAACCGGCGGTCGCGTTCCTCTCGTCGCTGGTCGTGCCGGGCACCGGCGAGGCGTACGCGGCCGGTCGGAGCGGCTTCTCTAGCGGTCGCTACTTGCTCGGCGCCGACGCAATTCTGCTGTCGATCTACGGCGGGATGCGCGGCTACGGCGCTTGGGGTCGGACGGCGTATCGGCAGTACGCAGCGGAACACGCCGGCCTCGCGCCCAACGCGCCGACCGACGCCGGTTACTACGCCGCCATCGGCTTCTACGACGATCTGGCGACTTACAACGACGTTCAGTTGCGAAACCGCGACCGGATCGCGACCTACGTGCCCGGCTCGGCTGCCTCGTGGAGCTGGGACGAAACCGACTCGCGGCTGCATTATCAGGCCGTCCGGTCGCGCTCCGAAACGGTCCGCGACCGGGCGCAACTGGCGCTGTTGGCCGTCGGGATCAACCACTTGTTCAGCGGAATCAACGCCGCCCGGCTGGCCCGACAGCACAACCGCTCGCTCTCCGCCGCCTCAACGCCGCCCGCCGAACCGCACTTCACCCTCGGCGCCGCCCCGACGCCCGATTGGTCCGGCCTCCAGCTCGGCCTGACTGTGAGGTATTAGGGGTTGGTTCGGAAAGGCGACTCTGATAGTGGAGCGAATACAGATTGGCAATGTGGAGAACCCATGAATCTGTTTTTAGCACCCGCCGAGCAAGACAATGTGAACGAAACTCTTAAACGTAGGGTGAAAACCGAGAAGGCACTTCAATACCTACGCGGCAAATCCAGAGAAAAACTTCAACAAGAATTGCAGGGCGCAGACAGTTTTCATTGCTGGGCCATGACGCAGGGTAGAAAAAATCTCTTCGACCTCATGCAGCCAGGGGACTGCGTATTGATTGTTGTGAACGGAACGGGTCTCATCGAGTATTCAGGTCACATTCTTACTAAGATTCACAATAGACCACTTGGAGAAAACTTGTGGCCTGTAACCAAGCAAGACCCATGGGAATACATATATATCTTCGCTGATCTCAGCAAAGTCAAGATTAGCAAATCTCAAGTCAAATCGAATTTGTTCTACTCATCGGACTACGATATACCAGGTGTCATTAAGGTAGAACAAGACAGGGTTGAATCTGTCAACTCTAAATACGGATCGATTGACGATTGGGTCGCCTATCTCAACAGCAACCCCATGAGCCAAGGGCTGAAACGTTCTTGACTGCCATCCTGAACGCAGTGAAGGAGCTGAGGTCAGGCCCTTCACTGCGTTCAGGGTGACAGAAAAAAGCGTCGGCGGTGGCGGCTCCGTTGTGGGTTCGACAGGCTCACCACGAACGGAGAGCGGCTGTCAGCCGGACGCAGCGCCGAGCGGCCGTTTCATCAATCCGCGATCAGCAATCCGCAATTCTCTTGAACCTTCGTCTCGACATTGAGTTCGACGGGACGGATTTCGTCGGCTGGCAGCGGCAGGCGGCGGGGCGGAGCGTGCAGGGCGAGCTTGAGCGGGCGCTGGCGATTCTGCTCCGGCTGCCCCAAGTGACGGTGATCGGCGCGGGACGAACCGACGCGGGCGTTCATGCGCGCGGGATGGTCGCCAACATCCGCACTGACGCGCCGCTGCCCGATTTGGGCCGGTTGCAGCGTGGACTGGTCGGGTTGCTGCCGCCCGACATCGCCGTGCAGCGCGTGACCGAAGTGTCCGACGACTTCCACGCCCGGTTCGATGCCCGCGCCCGGCGCTATCACTATCACGTCAGCGCCGTCCCGCTCGCGCTCGAGCGCCGCTCCGTCTGGTTCCTGCCCGAGCCGCTCGATCTCGACCGGATGAACCGCGCCGCCCGGCCGCTGTTGGGCGAGCACGATTTCGCCGCGTTCTGCAAAGTCAAGAGCGAGGTCGATCACCACCGCTGCACGCTGACCGAGGCGCGCTGGGATCAGACCGACGCCGACCGGCTGACGTTCACCGTCGAGGCGAACCGGTTTCTGCACGGAATGGTCCGGGCGCTGGTCGGCACGTTGGTCGCTGTGGGACGCGGAAAATGGCCCGTTGAGGCGCCGGGCGAGATTTTGGCGAGCCGGGATCGGCGCCGCGCCGGACAGGCCGCACCGGCCCACGGCCTCTCGCTCGACCTCGTTCGCTACCCCGACGACGCGACCCACCTTGCACAGTCCCGCCCCGATGTCGTACCTTGAGCGCCTGTTTAGCCGACTGCTCGGCCCACTCGTGGCGCTGCTCGTCGGCCTGATCGGCGCCGGTTCGGCCGCTGCCCAATCGACGCTGCGACTGGTTTATACGGGCAACACGAACGGCTATCTGACCGACTGCGGCTGTCCCGGCGACCCGAAAGGCGGCCTTGCGCGTCGGGTGACGATCCTCGACAGCCTGCGCCGCGCCGGTCCCATCGTGCTGATCGACGGCGGCGATCTGCTCAGTCCGAGGACCGACCGGCAGCGGAGCGATTCGCTTGTCGTCCGCTTGACCGAGCGAATGGGCTACGATGCGCTGGTGCTCGGCGATCAGGATTTACGCGATTTGGGACTCGTCGCCGGGCTGCCGTGGATCGGCGGGTTGTCGCTCGACGGACAGCGGCTCGCCCCAGCGGTTGGCCGAATCATCCGGCGCGGCGGCGTGACGATTGGGCTGGTTGGGTGGACCGATTCGACAGCGGTCGCCGGGCGTCTCGGCGTGACGGCGCCCGGAATCGAGACGCTGGCGCCGACGATCCGCGATCTGAAACGGGCGGGCGCGACGGTGCTCGTCGGCTTGGTCCACGGCGGCTACGACGCGCAGCAACGGGTGGCGAAACGGTTTCCGCAGCTCGATGTCGTCTTGGCCGCCCACGACATGGGTCAGTTCTCTCGGGCGGAACGACACGGCCGCGCGTCGCTGATTCAGGTCGGCGCCGACGGCGAGTTCGTCGGCGAGTTGACGCTCCGACTCGACCGAAGGCATCGCGTTCAGAGCGCGACGAACCGGCTGCTGCCGCTCGGCCGCGCGGTCCCCGGCGACGCCGACGTGCTTCGCGAGGTCGCCCGACTCGGCTTGACCGATGAGTAACCCGATGATCCTATGAAGCTTGCGCTGGCGAAGGTGGCCGCAGGGGAATCGCTCAGCCGGGCCGAGGCGCGGGCGGCGGTCGACCGGATCATGGCCGGCGAGGCGACCGACGCGCAGATCGCCGGGCTGCTGATCGGCCTGCGGGTCAAAGGCGAGACGACGGCCGAGATCGCGGGCGCGGCCGAGGCGATGCGGGCCAAAGCGACGCCGGTCGTGGTCGATGACCCGACCGATCTGGTCGATACCTGCGGCACCGGCGGCGACGGGCAGCACACGTTCAACGTCTCGACGGCGGCGGCGTTCGTCGCGGCGGGTGCGGGCGTGCGGGTCGCCA
>JBBSVG010000223.1:0-5395 GCA_038233775.1 Bacteroidota bacterium
CTCGAGTGGGGCGCGATGGACGCTGACCGGGTCGGTTCGCTGGTGCTGATGGCTGGCGCAGCGCGACACTCGGCGTGGGCCGTCGGCCTCAGCGCGGTCGGCCGACAGGCGATTCTGAACGATCCGGCGTTTCGTGGCGGCGACTACGACGAGCAACCGGCCGCCGGTCTCGGTCTGGCCCGAGCGATTGCGATGCTGACCTATCGGGCCGACGGCTCGGTCGGCGTCCGCCACGGTCGCAGCCGGGAAGCCGACGAGCCAGCCCGGCGGTTCGACCCGACGAATCGGTTCCAAGTCGAGCGCTATCTCGATTATCAGGGCCGAAAACTCGTCGCCCGGTTCGACGCGAACAGTTATTTAACGCTCAGCCGGGCGATGGATCTGCACGATGTCTCGTGGAATCGGGCCGAGACGGTCGAGGCGGCGCTCGGCGCGATTGCTTGTCCGGCGCTGGTCGTCGGCATCTCGTCGGATGTGCTCTATCCGCCCCACGAGCAGCGCCGAATGGCCGCCGCGATGGCGGGCGCGCACTACGTCGAACTCGACTCGCCCCACGGCCACGACGCCTTTCTGATCGAGTACGACGCGCTCGACCAGCCCCTTCGTCGCTTTCTCGCCGAGTCCGGTTCGAGCTGACCGGACCTGACACATCGTCGGACTCGCCCGCTGCCGGCCCGCTCGGGAACCGGGATCGGGGCGAATTTGTCCTGTACGGACGGGCGGAATCGGCCGGCCGGGCGGCTCGGCTTTTGTAAACTCCCGCCCGCCGACCCGATTTCCACCGGCGTCTGCCCAATCCTGTGCTCTTCGACCCGACCCCACCGGTCGCGGTTTCCCTTGCCCCGAAGCTCATGCCGCCGCTCGAGAAGAAGCCGAAGTTCGCCATCTGGCACTGGCTGGTGCTGCTGATGGCGGTGTTGTTGATCTCCGTCGTCCTCTCGCCGGGCTCGCGCTCGGCCGGTCCCGAGGAGATGGGCTACAACCAGTTCCGCGATTACGTCGCCAAGGGCGCGGTCGAGGCGGTACAGCTCTATCCCGACCGGATCAACTTCAAACTCAAGCAGGCGACCGCCGACTCGCTCGCCAAAGCCTCGGGTCAGGCTGCGACGCCCGCCCGGCGCGACCGGCTGACCGAGATATTCGGCAGCGCACCGGCCGAGACGGGCCGGGTTTACACCGTGACGCGGATCGCTGAGGACAAGGATCTCGTCACCGACTTGCAGGCGGCCGGGGTCAAGTACCGGGGGATGCAGGACAGCAACTGGGGCAGCACGCTGCTCAGTTACCTGTTTTTGCCGCTGATGCTCGTGCTGATGTACGTCTTCCTGTTCCGCCGGATGAGCCCGAACGCCAACGTGCTCAACATCGGCAAAAACAAGTCGGTCGTTTACGCCGTCGACGACGCCAACCGGATCACGTTCGAGGACGTGGCCGGGCTCGACGAGGCGAAGGAAGAAGTCCACGAGGTCGTCGATTTCCTCAAAGACCCGAAGAAGTTCACCAAGCTCGGCGGCAAGCTGCCGAAGGGCGTGCTGCTGATCGGACCGCCGGGCACCGGCAAGACGCTGCTCGCAAAAGCCGTCGCTGGGGAAGCGGGCGTCCCGTTCTTCTCGCTGTCGGGATCGGACTTCGTCGAGATGTTCGTCGGCGTTGGCGCGGCGCGGGTGCGCGACCTGTTTCGGACCGCGAAGGAAAAGGCGCCGTGCATCATCTTCATCGACGAGATCGACGCCATCGGCCGGTCGCGCGGGAAGGGCGCCTTCGCCGGGGCCAACGACGAGCGCGAGAACACGCTCAACCAGTTGCTCGTCGAGATGGACGGGTTCAACACCGACAAGGGCGTGATCATCATGGCGGCGACCAACCGCCCCGACGTGCTCGATTCGGCGCTGCTGCGGCCGGGTCGATTCGACCGGCAGGTGCTCGTCGATAAGCCGGACCTGAAGGGGCGGATCGAGATTTTTGGCGTCCACTCGCGGAATATGCCGCTCTCGCCGGGCGTCGATCTGAAGGTGCTGGCCGCCCAAACGCCGGGCTTCGCCGGGGCCGAGATTGCCAATATCTGCAACGAAGCGGCGCTGCTGGCTTCGCGGCAAAACAAATCGAGCATCGACACGGCCGATTTTCAGGAAGCCATCGAGCGGGTCATCGCCGGGCTGGAGAAGAAGAACAAGCTGATCAACTCGAAGGAGCGGAAAATCGTCGCCTACCACGAGAGCGGGCACACGCTCGTCAGCTACTTCTTGCCCCACGCCGATCCGGTGCTGAAGGTGTCCATCGTGCCGCGTGGTTTTGGCGCGCTCGGCTACATGCTCTCGTCGCCGCTCGAAGACCGCTATCTGATGACGAAGCCCGAGTTGGAGGACCGGATCGCGGTCACGCTCGGCGGACGAGTGGCCGAGGAGATCGTCTTCGGCCAAGTCTCGACCGGCGCGCAGAACGATCTGGAGCGGATCACCGACATGGCCTACAGCATGGTCACCGTTTACGGGATGTCGGACAAGGTCGGCCAGGTGTCGTTCGCCGACACGAAGAACCAGTCGTTCACCGGCGGCGCGATGCTCGACAAGAAGTACGGGTCCGAAACCGCGCGGCTGATTGATGCGGAGGCGAAAGCGATCATCGACAAAGCGTATGCGCGCGCCCACCAACTGGTGACCGAGCGGCGCAACCAGCTCGAAGCGCTGGCTCAGACGCTGCTGGTTAAGGAAGTCGTCGATGCGGCTGGGCTGCTGCAACTCTTCGGCGAGCGGCCGGTGCTCAACGACATGAATCCCGACGCGGTTGAGGAGTTCGAGCAAGCCGTCGAGATTGCCGAGGAAGTTGTCGCGTCTGAGCCGACGGCGAAAAGCCATCCCGACGGCCACCCGCTCGCCCCGTTCCCCCGAGTCTCGGGCCATTCGATTGAGATGCCGTCGGCGGAGAGCGGCACCAGCAACTGAGCCGCACGTTTCACCAGACCCGAGCGATGATGGATGTGCTCTCGACGGCGCAGTTGGCCGGTCTGCTCGGCGTCGGCGAGACGACCATTAAGCGGTGGACCGACGACGGCGTGCTCCGCTGCCACCGCACCCCCGGCGGCCACCGGAAGTTTCGGCTGCGCGAGGTGGCCGAGTTTCTCGAGTCGCAGCGCGTCTCGCTCGACGCCTCGCCGACGGCCCCAGCGTTCACCGATCTGCTGGCCCTCGTTCGCCGCGATTTTCCCACTTTGCGCGGCAGCATCGCCCGGTTCGCCCTGAGCGGATCGGGCGCTGACGTGTCGCGGCTCCTCTCATCGGCGCTCGACCTCGGCATCCCGGTCGCGACTGTGTGCGATGAACTCGTCGCCCCGGTGATGCACCAGATCGGCCACGGCTGGTCGGCTGGCACCGTCACCGTCCCGGAGGAGCATCTGGCGCGGCAGACCGTGGCCGAGGCGCTGATCCGGTTGCGCGACCGGTTCGCCCGCCCGGCCCGACCCGGCCGCACCGCGCTCTGCGCCTGTCCCGACGGCGAGTTGCACGATCTGGCGCTGCTCTGCGTCGCCCGCACGCTCGAATCCGAAGGCTGGGCGGTGACGAATCTGGGCGGCCTCGTGCCTCTAACGGACCTCGTGACGGCCGTCGAGGCGACCCGGCCAGCGCTGGTTGGCCTCTCGCTGACCTATTCCGTCGATCCGTCCGAGATTGTCGCTCAGATCCGGGCGTTGAAGCCGCGACTGCAACAGGCGTCGCGCTGGCTGGTGATCGGCGGTCAGGGTTGGTCGGCAGACGAGCCGATGGGCAGTTGTCGGGTCGAATCGTGCGCCGATCTGGTCACGTTCGTCCGCGCCTTGCCGCTGACCATCGAACCGACTTGAGGCGCCGATGGTCGCTCGGCTGCGACAGCTTGTCGCCTACGGCTGGGCCGCGCCGACGACCGCCGTCGGGGCGCTCGTGGCCGGTGCGGTGCTGCTGACGGGCGGTCGGGCTCGGGTGATCGACGGCGTGATCGAGGTCGCCGGTGGCGTCGGCGCGACGCTGCTCCGACGGGCGCCCATCGGACCCGGCGGCGCGGCGGCGATCACGTTCGGTCACATCATCATCGGCGTCGATGAACCGACCCTCGCGACGGTTCGGGCGCACGAGCACGTTCACGTCCGGCAGACCGAGCGGTGGGGACCGCTGTTTCTCCCGGCTTACTTAGCCTCGTCGCTGCTCGCCCTCGTCCGCCGCCGCAACCCGTATCTCGACAACCGGTTCGAGCGCGAGGCGTATCGCATCGACCGTGACCGTTGAGTTTCTGCCATGCACCTGCTGATCCTCGAAGGCATCTCCGGCAGCGGCAAGACGACGCTGCTGCGCCGCCTGACCGACCGTGTCGCCGCCGAGCATCGCGGGCCGTGCTTGATCCTGACCGAGCACCACACCGAACGCGCGCTCGAACCGCTCCGCACGGCGACGGTTGAGCGGGCGGTTCAGCACCTCCAGACGATCCTCGCCCCGGTTGCCCGTTGGGCCGCATCGCTGCCGACCGATCTGCCGCCGTCGCGCCGACCGGCCGTGCTGATCGAGCGCTGTTGCTGGTCGTGCGCCGTCGATCTCGCCGCCGGTGACGGGGCGGCCTTCGCTCCGGTCGATGCGACGCTGACCCAACTTGGCGTCCGCCCGGCGCTGCTGACCGTTCCGCCCGAGCAGATCCGCGACCGGGTGATCGACCGACCGCGCCGCCACCGCGACGGCCGCTGGTCCGCTTATCAACGCTCGCTCGCCGCTGACGACGACGGTCTCGTCGCCCATTACGCCGAGCAACAGGCCCGTTTCGTCTCGCTCGCCGAGCGCTGCCCGCTGCCCGTTCGCACTCTCGACACCGCCGCCGAGCACTGGGACGAGTTGGCCGCCGACCTGCTCGCCTTCTGGATGGGCTGACGGATGCCGGATGTCTTGGTTGCTTCGATTCGAATTGTTAAAGGTTTAGCTGATCCATTTTTGCAGCACCTTGCTGAACTGCCAACCCTGGCTCGTTCTGATATATTGAAGTTCATACCAGCCGCCGCTTAGAATCACCAAGTCATTTCTCTTGCCAACCGCCCAGTCGGTGCTGACTATAACCGTTGCATCGTCTTGCCGGATGGCAACCTCGTTGACGGCGAGATAAACGAATTTGTGCTGATCGTAGGCGACCTGCTGGATTTGCTCGGGTGACAGCAGGATGAAGCCGGGATTGCGGACAAGCGGAAGCGAGGTCGCCCTCAGCAAATACGTGGTTGTGTCCGCTTCGATCAGAGATGTCTGGTTCAACAGGTAGGAGTTACGCAGTTGAGATGAACAAGTGCCAAAACGGACCTGAACCCGCCATTTTCAGATCTCGTGGCGACTTTGGAAACCTCGTTTCCAGGCCGGAAACGCCTATTTCGGATTGAACTGCGTAACTCCTA
>JBBSVG010000224.1:0-5352 GCA_038233775.1 Bacteroidota bacterium
GCGCCGCCGGTTCGGCCGTGACGGCACGCTGATGACCTCGGGCCACCGGGTGCCGACCGATCTGCCGCCCAAGTCCGAGCCACCGCTGGTGCTCTGGGTGGGCAACCTCGGCGAGAACAAGCAACCTGAGCGGTTGCTCGATCTGGCTGCCGAACTGGCCGATCTGCCGGTGCGCTTCGAACTGGTCGGCGCCTACACGACCCCAGCCCGACAGGCCATGCTGGCGACCCGAATCGCGGCGCTGCCAAACGTGACGTCACCGGGCCTGCTCCCGCCAGAGGAGACGGAACTGCGGTTTGCTCGGGCGAGCCTGTTCATCAACACCGCCGTCCATGAGGGATTCCCGAACACCTTTATCCAAGCCTGGCTGCGCGAGACGCCGGTTCTGAGCCTGACGTTCAATCCCCATGCTGTGCTCGGTTCGCCCGGACGCGAAAGCCGGTTCGGTGTCTGCGCCGACGGGGACTGGTCGGCTTTCGTTGCGCAAGCCCGCCGTTGGCTGGTCAATGGCGACGGCAGGGAGGCGTTACGGCAAGTGGGCCGGGCGGCGCGAGCGGAAGCCACTGAGCGCTATGCCATCGGTGTCGCCGCCGAGCGACTGGAGCGATTGCTGGAGCCGCTGCTGACAGGGGGAGAGCGGTCGTGAGCGAGATCCTGCACGTGCTCGATCTGGCTGGCGTCGGTGGGATCGAGCGGCTGGTGCTCGACGCGATGCGCGCCTTTGCGCCGGTCGATCCTTCGGTGCGGCTCGTCGCGCTCAACGCCACCGGTCCGCTGGCCGCCGAACTGGACCAACTGCCGAACGTTGCGTTGCGGCTGGGCGACGAGGGCCGGTCGTCCGTCCTGCTTCGTCTATTCCGCAGCGCCAGCGGCTTGCACCTGCACGGGTTCACGCCGCGACTGGCCGGGTTGGCTTGGGCAAGCGGTCGTCCCATCATCTATACCGAGCATGGCAACTTCGGCTTCGGGCGCGTGCGCTCGACGAAAGACAGGCTGAAAGATCAGCTGAAAGGGCGGTTTCTGGCGAGCCGGGCGGTGCAGGTGGTGACGCACAACTCGCAGTTCGCCCGAACCATATCGCTTGGTCGACATCCGGGCATCGAGGCGAAATCGTTCGTCGTTTACAACGGGGTGCCGGCGCTTTCCGAGACGCTCCCGCTGTCGGGACGACAGCCGACCATCGGTGAGATGCGACTCGGCTGTGTTGGGCGACTCGCCGGGGTCAAGCGCGTGGATCGGGCGCTGGAGGCGCTGTCGCTTTTTCGTCGCAAGGGACTTTCAGCCCAATTGACCCTCGTTGGTGACGGACCCGACCGCAACCGTCTCGAAGCACAGGCTCAGGCACTTGGACTGGGAGACTCGGTGCGGTTCGTCGGCGTGCAAGCCGACCCCAAACCGTGGTTCGACGGATTCGACGCGCTGCTGATCCCTTCAACAGGTGAGGCGTTCGGGATCGTGGCGATTGAGGCGTTGAGTCGAGGCGTTCCGGTTGTGGCATGGGCCGACGGCGGCGGCGTGCTCGAGATTCTGGCGCATCTGCCCGGCGACCGACGCTGGGTGGCGGACGATGCTGCCGACGCCGCATCCATTGTCCAGGCCATTGCTGATGACCCCGCTGGATATGCGAAGGCCATCGAGTCGGCGTTGCCGGAACTGCGCGATGCTTTTTCGATGCGCCGGATGATCAACCGGTGGCGCTCGATCTACGAGCGGATTGCCGTCGCATCCGGTTCACCATGACAGGGGGGCAAGGTGCTTCTGACGCAGCACGTCACGGTCGTCATGCCAGCCTACAATGCCGGGCAGACGTTGCGGCAGACCTACGCCGAGATGCCGCACGAGATCGTCGACCGGATCATCCTGGTCGATGATCATTCGCGAGACGACACGGCCGCCGTCGCCCGGTCGCTCGGCATCGACGAGGTGATCGTCCACGACCGGAACAAAGGCTATGGCGGCAACCAGAAGAGTTGCTACCGTCGGGCGCTGGAGCTGGGGACCGACATCGTCATCATGCTCCACCCGGATTACCAATACTCGCCCCGGCTGGCGACGGCGATGGCGGCGATGGTCGCCAGCGGCCACTACGATCTGGTCATGGCGAGCCGGATTCTGGGCAACGGGGCGCTCTCGGGCGGGATGCCGCTCTATAAGTACGTCGCCAACCGGGCGCTGACGCTGGTGGAGAACGTGCTGCTCGGGCAGAAGCTGTCCGAGTACCACACCGGCTACCGGGCCTACAGCCGTCGCCTGCTCGAAGCGATCCCATTCGAGCGAAACTCCGACGATTTCGTCTTCGACAACCAACTCATCGCCCAGACACAGGCGTTCGGCTTCCCCATCGGCGAGATCAGCTGTCCGACGAAGTACTTTCCGGAGGCCAGCTCGATCAACTTCCGCCGCTCGGTCACCTATGGCCTCGGCGTGCTCCGCACCTCGGTGGACTACCGACTGGCCCGGCACCGGTTGCGGCGGCCCGATTATCTGCGCCCGAAATCGGACAACTGACCCGTCGCCTACGCGGCGATCTCGGCAGCCGGCTGATTGAGCCACGTCTGCGTCCACAGCGCCAGGTTAATCAGCAGCCAGGCTCGGGACGGGAGCTTGCGCCCGGCGCGGAAATCGGCCAGCACAGCGAACAGTTCGGCCCGGTTGAACAGGTCGGTCGAGTCGGCCAGATGCTCGACGGCGCCGGTCATCTGCTCGCCCAACCCGGTCCTCAGCCACTCGCCCATCGGACTCTGGAAGCCCATTTTGGGTCGGTGGACGATCTCCGGCGGCAGGTGTCGCGACAGGATCTGCTTCAGCGGGTACTTGCCCTGTCCGCCCTTGATCCGCAGTCCGGTCGGCGCCGAGAGGGCGACCCGGATCACCTCATGGTCGAGCAGCGGCACCCGACCCTCGCGCGAGGCGGCCAGGCCCATCTTGTCGAGCCGCGAGAGGAAGTTCTCGGCCATGCTCGTCTTGAGCGAGACGTAGGTCATCCAGTTGAGGTAGTCCGGTCCGTCGAACCGGAGCGCGGTGTTGCCGTAGCGGGCGCGCAGGTCGTGCCGGTAGCCGCCGATGACCTCAGCTGGGGTCCGCTTGACGGCTGAGAGCACGTCGGGCCGGAGCAAGCGGTCGAGTTGATGGCCTTTGAACTCGGTTCCGCTCCAGAAGAATTCCTCATTTCGCGCGGCGCGGCCGAGCATGTCGCGGGTCACGTCATCGCGCATCAGCGGACCGGCCAGTGCGCTGGCGGCTCGGCGCACCGGTTGCGGCAGCCCCATCAGCGGCTGCCAGCGTCGGGCGTACTGGGCTAAATAGCGCTGCCACTTGGTGTAGCCGCCGAACACCTCGTCGCCGCCGTCGCCGGTCAAGAGCACGATCACGCCGTGCTGTCGGGCGAGCGTGTTGAGGAAATAGACGCTGAGCCAAATCGGATCGGAGGCCGGTTCCTCCTGCGCGTGGAGAAACGTGTTGAAGGCGCCTTTGACCGAGTCGGCATCGACCCAGATGTCGCGGTGCTCGGCGCCGAGCAGCCGGGCGACCTCGTGGGCGTGCTCGAGCTCGTCGTACTGCCGATGCCCCTCGTAGCCGATGGAGAACGTGCGGAGCGCGCCGGGGTGGCGCTGGGCCGCGAGCGCACAGACGAGCGACGAATCGACGCCGCCCGACAGAAAGGCGCCGACCGGCACATCGGCGATCAGCCGCAGATCGACGGCGCGGGCGAGTTCGGCCTCCAGCTCGTCCAGATAGCGCGCCTCGGCTTTCGGACTGTTCAGCGCGTCGGCGTGTCGGGCCGGATCGACCCCGTCGAACACGTCCCAGTAGCGGTGCGTCGTCTGTTGCCCGTTCGGCTCGATGGTCAGCGTGCAGCCGGGTTCGAGCTTCGTCACGCCCGCGAACAGGCTCTGCGGCGCCGGGACGAGGCCGAAAGCGAGCAGGTGGACGAGCCCGGTTGGGTCGAGCGCCGCCCGAACCGCCCCGGCGGCCAACAGCGCCTTGACCTCGCTGGCGAACCAGAGCGTGCCGCGCTCGTCGGTGTGCAGATAGAGCGGCTTGATCCCGACCCGGTCACGGGCCAGAAACAGCCGCCGCTCCTGCGTATCGAACAGGGCGAAGGCGAACATCCCGCGCAGCTTCTCGACCATCTTCGGCCCGTCGTGGGCGTAGAGATGGAGCAGCACTTCCGTATCGGTCCCGGAGCGGAAGCGGACGCCTTTCGCCTCGAGCCCAGCCCGCAACTCGGCGAAGTTGTACACCTCGCCGTTGAAGACGATCTGGTAGCGCTCGTCCGGCGTCGCCATCGGCTGATGACCGGCCGGGGAAAGGTCCAGAATCGACAAGCGGCAGTGGCCGAGTCCGAGCCGACCGCCGTCGAAGAACGCCTCGCCCTGATCGTCGGGTCCGCGATGGGCCATTGCAGCCCGCATCCGGGCCAGTCGTGGGGCGAACGAGGCGTTCGTCGCCCGGTCGGCCGTGGGGTTCCAGAAACCGGCGATGCCGCACATAGGCAGAAGGGATTGCCCCGGTCAAAAGTCCAGTCCGCAGCCCGCTGTCACCGTCGCCGAGCGCGTGTGGCGTAAAGATAGCACCGGGCCGGTGCGACATCGTGCGTATACTTGCGATGACAGCTCGCCGCTCACCCATGACTTTTCGCGCTTCCCATGTCCGACTCGACCTCTGCGGCCCGGCCGCCTCGTTCCCTCGTCACCGGCGGCGCCGGGTTCCTCGGCAGCCATCTGTGCGAGCGGCTGCTGGCCGAAGGGCACGAGGTGATCTGCATGGACAACTTCATCACCGGCTCGCCGGACAACGTCGGCCACCTGATGGGGCACCCGCGCTTTCGGCTGGTCTGCTACGACGTGACCGACTTCATCCACGTCGAAGGGCCGCTCGATCATATCCTGCACTTCGCCTCGCCGGCGAGTCCGATTGATTATCTGAAGCTGCCGATCCAGACGCTGAAGGTCGGTGCGCTCGGGACGCACAAGGTGCTCGGTCTGGCCAAAGCGAAAGGCGCCCGGATGCTGCTCGCTTCGACGAGCGAGGTCTATGGCGATCCGCTGATCCATCCGCAGCCGGAAGGCTACTGGGGCAACGTCAACCCGATTGGCATTCGCGGCGTTTATGACGAGGCCAAGCGCTTCGCCGAGGCGATGACGATGGCGTATCATCGATATCACGGGGTGGACACCCGGATCGTCCGCATCTTCAATACCTACGGACCCCGGATGCGGCTCGACGACGGCCGAGCGCTGCCGGCTTTCGTCGGCCAAGCGCTCCGGGGCGAGCCCTTAACGGTGTTCGGTGACGGCAGCCAGACACGGTCGTTCATCTATGTGGACGATCAGGTCGAGGGTCTTTACC
>JBBSVG010000225.1:0-5340 GCA_038233775.1 Bacteroidota bacterium
AACAGTTCGCCATACACCGCCTGCCGAACCGGCCAAGTCTGGCTCCGGGCCACCGTCGTAACCAGACAAACCAGTGGAACCCTTGCTCCATCTCTCAACGGCATATCAGCGGGGCCGTTGTTCATACACGCTGCCGAACAGGCCGTAGCCGCCAGTCAGGCCGACGGCGGCGGGTGTGATCTCGGGGCGGCGCGCTTCCCCCTGAGCCCGGCGGAGGTACTCGGTGTAGTTGCTGTCCAGCGCCGTCACTCGGGTTGAGGGACCGGACTGACCAAACTCGCCCGGTTCGCCGACGAACAGCGTGTCCGTGACCAGCGCTTCCCGGACCGGCGTGACCACCTGATAGGCGAGCGCACCCCGGCTGCGCGTCCAGCGAAGCACCTGCGATGGGTCGGGCGCGAACACCTGAAAAGGGCCGGGGACGGTCGTCCGCCCCTGAATCGTCCCCAGCGGCGTCTCGACGGTCACCGCGTAGGTCACGCCCGGCTGAATCTGCAGCGTCTCCGTCCGGTAGTTCGCCACCCGACTCAGGTCGAACGCCGTGTCGCAGCAGGGACCGTCCGCATGGACATCCCACGCGTCGCCCAGCACGTGGCTCCACGGCTCCGCGCCAGTGGTGTCGGCCGGGGCCACGACGAACCGGGTGGCGGTCACGTCGCGGCTTTTGCCCGTCGTCAGCGTGCCGACTTCGGTCAGCAGGGCGAACTGCGCCCGTTCGGGGCGGTCCTGACGGTTCGTCTCGAACCCGCCGGGCTTCAGGACGAGCGAGAGCGCCTGCCCGGATCGGGTTTCCTCCGGCACGGTTGGCTGTCCGCAGCCCAGATAAATCAGCACCGACAGGCCGATCAGTCCACGCCTCACCATGTCATCTCCCACCCGATGGTCGGCAGGATCGGCAGCCCGGTCCGGTAGCGCTGCGACGGGACGCCGAGATTGCCGTACTCCTGATAGTAACGCTCCCACTCGTAGTCTATCGGGTTGCCTCGAGCCAGCACGTTCAGCACCTGGATCGACAGCACCGATTCGCGCCGCCCGCGCTGCCACGACTTGTGCAGCCCGAGATCGAGCCGACGGTAGGGCGGCACCCGAATGCTGTTTGGCTCACCGTAGATGAATCGGCGACGGAGGCGATTCGGGTCGGTGCCTTGCTCCGCATAGACGATGGGCGTCCGCACGAACCCGACGACCGGCGTGCTCGGCACCCCGAGTCGGCCCTGAAAGACCGTGGTCAGCCGCCAGCCGTGCCCCACCCGCAGCCCGACGAGGGTCGAACCGCTCAACGACACGTCCCACGACGTCGGCCGCCAGATGCCGGCAATCGGCGCCTCCGCCCGACCGGCCGAAGCGCTCATCTGGACCGTCAGCCGATCCTGTCTGGTGGCGAGGGTCGCTTGGACGCCGAGGCCAACGGCGCGGGCCGGTCGGCGCTCGAACTCCGGATAGGGATCGAGCGCCTCGCCGGTCGGGGTCGTGCGGACGCCCAACAGCCGCGTGTCGTTGCGGTATGCTTTGGCGAACGCGGTCGCGTCGAGCGACAATCGGCCCAGCCAACCCGACTCGGGCGAGCGGCTCCAGCCGAGGGCAAGCGATCCGATATCGGCCCGTCGCGGCAGATCGAGCAGGAACAATGGCGTGCCGATGGACCCTTCGAGCGGCTCCTCGGTCTGCGCGGTGAACTGATGCCGCCGGTCGTAAGCGACGGTCGCCGACCAGCCGACGCTCGGCCTGATGGTGAACGCCAGCCTCGGTTCGACCAGCAGCGTGCGGAATCCCTCGCCGGTGAGTGGCGCCGGGGCGAGCCAGAGTCGAGCGCCGACGGACGCGCGATACCGGCCGCTCGCCGACCCGTACTCAGCCGTCCCGTACCCGGCGGCGAGCGGTTGCCGGTCGTCTCGCGCGAACGCAACCGGCGTGTTGGGCGAGAAGATCTCGTCGGCCAGCCCGCCAGCCGACCACGTATAGCGGAGCTGATTGAGCATCGCTTCCGCCCCGCCGACCAGTCGCCAGCGCGGACCCGGCCGCCAGTCGGCCTCAGCCCGACCCGTCAGCCGACGGAGCCGGTTGTCCACAAACGCGGCGCTGAACGAGGCCGGGCTGAACCGCACGCTCGCCTCGTCGAAGCCCGCCTCGAGCCGCAGGACGAGGGTCGTCTGGTCGCGAATCAGCCGCGCCCCGAGCAGATGTTCAGCCCAAGCCGCCGGTTTCGAGCGGAGCGAATCGGACCCGTCGCGACCGACGAGCACTCGGGTGAAGTAGTCTCGCGAGAGAAACCCAAGCGCCTCGACCCGCCACGGCGAGAGCGAATCGCCGAGCGGTTGAGTCAGCTTCAGCACCCCGTCGGCGAACCCGGTTGGGATGGACTGGCCGACCAGTCGGGCCGCCTGATCGATGTACGTCAGCCGAGCCGAGGCGAGCAGTTCGGTCCGCCCCCGAGGCACCCCGGCATAGGTCGCCCCGCCCGTCAGCAAGCTGACGTGGACCTCGCCGCCGGGGCTTTGCCGGGGACGCCGGGGCGTCAGATCGAGCGTCCCACTGAGCGATTCGCCGACACCGGCCGGCAGGTGGCCGAGGGCCAGATCGGCCGAGCCGAGCGCAGCGGTGTTGAACGCGCCGAACAGCCCGAGCAGGTGGTACGGCTGCCACATCGAAAAACCGTCGAGCCGCACGCCGGTCTCATCCGACGCGCCGCCCATCAGGTGCAACCGCCCTTTCAGATCGTTCGGCTGGCTGACGAGCGGCAACAGCGTGACGGCGCGAAACACGTCGGCCTCGGCCAGCGACGGGACTTGTCGCAGCGCCGCCGGATCGAGCCGAGTCACCCCGACCGGCGCCGACGCGGCGGCTTCGACCGTCAACCCGCCCAGCAGGATCGGGCCGGGCGAGAGCGAGAGCGCGAGCCGGAGCGTGTCGCCGACCTCGACCCGCACCGTGCGGACCAGCGGCGCGTAGCCGACGAACCCGACCCGCAGCGGCCACTCGCCCGGCGGCAATCGGAGCGTGAACCGTCCGGCTGCGTCGGTCGCCGCGCCCCACGACGCCACGCCGACCGTCGCGCCCGGCAGCGCTGCGCCGTCCGAGCCGTCGCGCACCGTCCCTGTGATTATAGCCCGAGGCCGCTGTTGTGCAGCTACAGCGTTTACATCGACCATGAAGCCTAAGCCTACGGTTGCAGCAAGCAAGCAGCCGTGGGCATAGACCTCACAAATTTTCGACCATAAAACAGCCACGCTATCTATCGGGTCTTGTCGATGAAAAAGGCAGACCCTGTCCCAAACGGATAATTATCTCCGATTGGCGAGTTGATGTTTAAATCAATCTCCCCCATCGGATCATCGTCATCCTTGTAGGTGTAGGTGACCTTGTATGCGACCGTTTGACCGGCGAATTTCGTCCCCAGGTTGAGTTCCGTGCTGAACGTAGTTCCACCGTCGTCCTCAAATACGACGAGATGAACGATCTCGCCATAACTGCTATCCCAGTAGAACATCGACGCATTCTCCATGCCCCGCCAATGCGCGTTGGCATCATCATCACTTCCGGCCCACAGATATTCTGGTACGATGTACTCCGTGATAACTCTACCAACACCGGTCGTGCTGGTAGCCGCCATATAGCGCAGATGGATCTCGGGCGCACCCTTATACCAAGGTTCGTTGTCATTGGTCAAGCGCATCTGACTCAACACCTCGGTTCGCCCTACAGCGCGCGTATTGTACATCGTATAGCCATAGCCGCCGCCGCCGCCGCCACACCCATCACCCGTTTCTGGGTCGCATTGAGTCACAACGTAAGTCCCAACTGTACCTGCCTGCTTCTGGCGATTATGCGCCTTGCTCTTGTCCAACGGCTTGGCGAAGTCCGTTTCCACAGGCACAAGGGCAAGCGACGGCGTGTCAGGCGTAACACCGGGAGCCAGAGGCACGCGATCTCCCTTGAGATTGTAGAGCGTGGCGGCAACATCCGGCTTTTCGTCAAGCATACCAGCGACGAGCAGGTCCGAATCGCCGGTCCAGATGTCTCGGTGGGCGGAGACAGGCATGTAGAACTCGAGCGGACGAATGGCCTTGACGAGGGCGAGCACCTCGTTGCGTCGCTTCCCGAGCGCTGCGGCAATGGCATCCGCCAAGTCGTGCCCGGCATGGCGACTCAGGTATTTGCCAAACTCCAGCTTGTGCTCGTGGGTGAACGGTGTCTCGATCAGATCTTCCTTGACCTGTTCACGCAGATCCGGGTTTGCCAGCGCCATCGCCAGACCACGGGTCAACTCGTTCAGCGCGCTTTGCTCGGCAACCAGAGCATCCTGCACCTGTTTAGCAGTCGGCGGCGCGGAGACGACGGGATCGCTTGTCGGGGCTGATGACTGGTCGCAACCGATCAGCCCGGCGGCGAGTCCGACCAGCCCGAGAGCCGTTGAGAATATGACACGAGCGCCGAGGCGTCGAAGTGAATGAATGTGTGGCTTGATGGGGTGCATCGCAGGCTCCTACGAAAAGAGGGTGTCAGTGAACCATCAGTGCGACCTGAATCGGCATCGATGTGACATCGCCAGGTCGGACAGTTCGAAGGTAGAAGCCGATCAATCGGTCGAGTTGGACGTTCCCGTAGGATTTTCGAGTTGGACTTTTCGCCCACCCGCCAACGCCAGCCCCCGCCGCAAGGCCGTCATGGTTTGTCCCGTCTGTCGCTTGAACCACCGCGCTAAATAGGCCTCGTCCTCAATCCCGATGGCTGGGCCGACGGCCCAGCATGGCACGCTTGGGTCGTGGAGCAGTTCGGTGGCTCGGAGCAAGCGAAGCTCGTCGAGCACTTGCTGCGGCGTGCGGCGCCAGACAAGCCGGGTGTGTCTTCGGTACCAGCTCGCCGTCATGCGGAGAACCGGCGCTGCGTCGAGAGCGCCGCGAAGTCGGGGCAGATGCGGCAGGAGCAGCCGATGGGCGAGATGAAGCTCAGGCAGGGGCAGCATGGCGAGGCGGGCGGGTGGCGGTCCCTGGCTCGGACCGGATCGGGCGTCCCGAGAGATCGGGAATCGGGCGCCCGTGCTCACAGAATGTGCCGTTCAGCGATCAAACAGTCCGTCGGACAAGAACCGTCGATGTAAGCGTTTACATCGACGGTTTCTTGGACAACCCGGTGCGACAAGCGGTGAGAACTCGCCAGCGGGCTGTATCGAATCGAGACAGCGCGTCTCGCTTTTGGCACAACGCCCATCGCCGGGACCGGCAAAAACGGCAGCGCCCGAGTCGGACCGGCAAGCGGGCGAACACGGGGGCGCAACCGGCAGAGCGGCGGCGGGTTCAGCCGGCGAAGCGGGGGGACAAGAGCGAGGCGGTGTGGGCGCCG
>JBBSVG010000226.1:0-5337 GCA_038233775.1 Bacteroidota bacterium
GACGGTGTCGAGATCGCGTCGTTCCGCTCGACCCCGGCGCTCGTCGGCCACGGCACGACCGGCGCACCGACCGGCTACGGCTACACCGACGTGGCTGTGCGACCGGGCGTCTCGTATCGCTACGAGTTGCGCTCGACCGACCGAACCGGTGAGACGCACCGCTACCCGCAGTCGGTGAGCGTGACGGTCGAGGCGAGCAGCCCGACGGCGACGCCGGCCGAGTTCCGCCTTGCTCCGGCGTCGCCGAACCCGTTCAATCCGGCGACCGAACTGCGCTTCGATCTGCCCGAGGCGGCGACGGTGACGGCCGTGGCGTATGATGGGCTGGGTCGGGCGGTGCGGACGCTGGCCTCGGCCCAGTCGTTCTCTGCCGGTCGCGACGGGGCGCTGCGCTTCGATGCTGCCGGTCTGTCAAGCGGCGTGTACCTGATTCGGGTCACCGCCATCGGCGCGAGCGGGCAGGCGTACGGGAAGAGCCAACGGGTGCTGCTGGCGAAGTAACCGCTGCTCGCGTGTCGATATTGGCGAGGCCGGATCGTCCCTGAAACGCAGCGGACGGTTCGGCCTCCCGCTTTTTTCCTGATGCCCGGTTCGCCATGTGGTTTCGCTCGATCCCGCTGGTCCGCGTGGCGCTCGGGCTGCTCGCCGGGATTTTCCTGGCGCACAACTGGGCGCCATCGGCGGTGCTGCTCGTCGGCGCGTGCGTGCTTGGACTGGTCGGCGGACCGGTCGCGGCGGCGCTGTCGGACGGCGGGCGACGGGCCGGGCCGCATCTGGCGAGTTGGCTGATGTACAGCCTCGCGCTCATCTCGTCCGGCGCGGCGCTCTACACGTTCGACGCCCGAGTCTGGCCCGACGACGATCTGCGCTCGGTCGCGCCGACCGACCGGAGCGGCGTGCTCGTCGGCGTGATCGCGGCGGAACCGGTCGTCCGCTACGTTCGCGCCGATTCGTTGGCGGAACAGGACGGCTCGGGCGCGCTGCCGCCGGTGCCGGGTCTGCGGCCGACCGGGCTGCGGCTTGCGGTTCGGGTCGAGCGGTGGACACCGGACGGCGGCCCGGCGCAGACCGTAAGCGGCGGCGTGCTGGTCCGGCTGCGCTTCCGCGATCCCGAATCGCGCGCTGCGCTGAGTCAACTTGCCCTCGGAGAACGGGTTCAGTTGACAGGACATCTTCGCCCGCTCGATGGTGCCCGCAACCCCGGATCGTTCGACGGTCGCGCCTATTACGGTCGCCGCGATCTGACACATGCGTTCAGCCCCGCCTCGACCGGCGGCGTCGAACGGCTCGGTCCGGCGCGGTTGACCGGCTGGCTTTGGATGATGAAACACGTCGTCGTCCCGGCACGGGCGGCGGTGCGGCGGGCGATCCGCCGGGCGATGCCAGCCGACGAGGCGCGGGCGTGTCTGGTTGGGCTGCTGCTCGGCGACCGCTCCGAGATGGACCCCGAGATCGTCCAGAACTTTGCCCGCAGCGGAACGATCCACGTGCTCGCCGTCAGCGGATTGCACGTCGCGTTGCTGGCGGCGGTCGTGTTCGTCCCGCTCGTCCGGCTCCGCGCCCGGCCCCGAGTCGTCGCCACGCTGGTCGTCCTCTGGAGCTACGGTGCGCTGACCGGATTCGCCCCATCCATCGCCCGAGCGGTGATTATGGCGACGATTGTGCTGATCGGCCGACTGCTCGAACGACCGCCCACCGGGCTGAACACGTTGGCCGCGAGCGCGGTCGTGCTGCTGCTGATCGACGCCCGACAGCCGTTCGACCTCGGGTTTCAACTGTCGTTCTGCGCCGTCGCCGGGCTGCTGATTCTTGCGCCGGAGATAGCGCGCTGGACGGCGAGATGGCCCGGTCGGCGCTGGGCGGGCTGGCTCTACGACGCGCTCGGGCTGTCCGTCGCCGCGCAACTCGCCACGCTGCCGGTCGTCGTCGCCACGTTTGGCCGCGTCCCGCTCGCGGCGTCGCTGGCGAACCTCGTCGTCGTCCCGCTGGCCGGGGTCGCGACGGTTTCGGGCGTGCTGATGGTGCTGACCGGCTGGTGGACCGGGCTGAGCGCGTTGTTCGGCGCGTCGGCTTGGGCGGCGCTGGAGGCGATGTTCGGACTCGTCGCCGGGGCGAACCGGCTGCCGTTGGCGGCGACCGAATGGACCGGCCCCGACGCGGCCCTCGGCGCCGTTGTGCTCGTCGCGATGCTGGTCGTGTTGACCCAACTCGACCGACCGCGCCGGGCGCTGCGGGCCTTGACGGTCGCCGCCGGACTCGCAGCGCTCGCGCTCGTCCGGCCGCTGCTCGTCGGTGAATCGGCCCGGCCGCTGCGCGTCACGTTTATCGATGTCGGCCAAGGCGACGCGGCGCTGGTCGAGTTGCCCGACGGCCGGGCGCTGCTCGTCGATGCCGGACCGTGGACGCCGACGTTCGATGCGGGCGAGGCGCTCGTCCGGCCGTATCTTCGAGTTCGCGGCGCCGATCATCTGACGGCCGTCGTGCTGAGTCATCCGCATCTCGACCACATCGGCGGGTTGCAGGCGATTCTGCGGGCGACGGCGGTGGAGCGCGTGCTCGACAGCGGCCAAACGCCGCCGACCGAAGCGGTCGCGGGCTACGTTCAACTCGCCGGCGGCCGTCGCCACACGCTCGTTCGCGGCGACACGGTCGCGCTCGGCAACGACGTGCGGCTGTACGTGCTCGGTCCCGAACCCGGCCAGCCGCCGCTGCCGGACAGTCGGCAGAACAACGTCTCGGTCGCGGTGAAGCTCGTTTATGGCGCGACGAGCGTGCTGTTTTTAGGCGATGCGGAATCGGGCGAGGAGGCGGAACTTGTCGCCCGCTACGGCGATTTCCTCCGGGCGGACGTGGTCAAGATGGCACATCACGGTTCGCGAACGAGCAGCACGGCCGAGCTGATCGCCGCAACCGGCGCATCGGACGCGGTCGCCTCGGTCGGCCGACTGAACCGCTACGGCCACCCGAACGCCGAGGTGATCGCGCGCTGGCGTCGGGCCGGAACGCGGGTGCATCTGACCGAAACCGCCGGCGCCATCGTGTTCGAATCCGACGGCCGCCGCTTCCGCGAGATCGCTTGGTGACGTCGGTTTTATGTCTTTGAACATCGGTGTTTAGCAGCCATCGACCTCCGTTCGTGGCGAGCCTGGGCGGTAGCGGTCCGCTACCGCAGAATCCATGAACGGAGCCAGCGTAGCCGCCCTGCTCATAACGAGTGGATCGCTTGCGCGTTCGTTTCGTAGCATTGCCATCAGCCCTGAATAAAAATGTCAGCCAGAGAAATCGCGCCCGGCGTGGCGCAGGTGTCGCTCGGCTTCGTCAACGCCTATCTGCTTGGTGATGCAGGCGGTTGGGTGCTGGTCGATTCCGGCGTGCCGGGCAGTTCGGGCGTGATTCGCCGCGCTGCTGCCGAGCGGTTCGGTGATGACGCCAAGCCGACGGCGATCATCCTGACCCACGGTCATCACGACCACGTCGGCGGCGCGCAGAGCTTGGCCGACGGGTGGGAGGTGCCGATCTACGCGCACCCGATGGAGTTGCCGTATCTGACCGGCGTCAGCCCGTACCCGCCGCTCGATCCGACCGTCGGCGGCGGATTGGGCCAGCTCGCCCGTGCGTTCTCGGCCGGACCGTTCGATCTCGACGACCGCATCCGGCCGCTGCCGACCAACGGCGAGGTGCCGGGCCTCACGGGCTGGCGCTGGCTGTCGACGCCGGGCCACTCGCCGGGACACATCTCGCTGTTCCGCGCTTCGGACCGCGTGCTCGTCGCCGGCGACGCAGTTGCGACGGTGGACATGGACTCGCTCGTCGCCATCGCCAAGAAGACGCAGCGGCTTTCCAAACCGCCCGCTTTCGGCACCTGCGATTGGGGGATGGCGCAGCGGTCGATTCGGATGCTGGCCGAGCTGGAGCCGACCGTGCTCGCCTGCGGCCACGGTGATCCGATGATCGGCGCAGCGGTCGCCGAGGCGTTTGGGCGCTTTGCCGAGACGTTTCGGCCGCCCGATCACGGTCGCTACGCCGGTCGCCCGGCGGTCACCGACGAGAACGGGATCGTGTCGGTCCCGCCGCCGGTGGCCGATCCGCTGCCGAAGGTCGCGCTCGGGATCGGCCTGGCCGCGTTGGCCGGGGTCGCGCTGGCCCGACGACGTCGCCGCGCCCCGGTCCGTCCGCCGCTGCCGCCCGCCCGTCGCCGCGACTGATTTTTTCAACCCAAACCAAAGAGTCTCGAATGCGACTGATGCGTGCAGCGGGCGGTTTCCTCGCCCTGACGATGGCGCTTGTGTTTATCGCGACGCCAGCCTCGGCCCAGCGACGCGGGCAACGCGGCGTGCAGGGCTTGGCCGGGAAGTTCGGCCTCGGCATCCAGTTGGGTCAGCCGACCGGCCTGAGCTACAAGTATTGGACAAGCGGCCAGACCGCCGTTGCTGGCTCGGTCGCGCTGAACTTCAAGTACGACGCGATCTTCGCCGACGGGCATTATCTGTGGCACAAGCCGCTCGACACGGGCGACCTGAACCTGCTCTTTCATTACGGCCCCGGCCTGTTCCTCGCCATCGGCGGTGATTTCAACGACGACAAGGGGCGGTTCAAGGACAAGTTCAGCGGCAACAACAGCTCGGTCGGGATCGGCGTCGGTGGCTCGTTTGGGCTCGACATCATCTTCCCGCCGCGTTTCGATGTGTATTTGCAGATCGATCCGAAGCTGCTCGTCGTCCCGACCAGCGCGTTCGACCTCGGCCTCGCCCTCGGCGGCCGATTCTACTTCTAAACCGCCGATTTATGCTCTCCGACCGTCTCCGCGCCGTCGTTCGCGACGTGCCCGATTTCCCGAAGCCGGGCATCCTGTTCCGCGACATCACGCCGCTGCTCGCCAGCCCGGCGGCGTTCGGCGAGACGATCGACCGCTTCGCGGCGCACTTCGGCGGCAGCGGCGTGACGGCCGTCGTCGCCGCCGAGGCCCGCGGCTTCATCTTCGCCGCCCCGCTTGCCCTGCGGCTCGGCGCGGCGTTCGTGCCGGTCCGCAAGCCCGGCAAGCTGCCGCGGCAGACGCACAGCTTTACCTACGACCTGGAGTACGGCACCGACACGCTGCACATCCACGCCGACGCCGTCGGCCCCGGCGACCGCGTGCTGCTGGTCGACGACCTGCTCGCCACCGGCGGCACGATCGGCGCGTGCGCGAGCATTGCCGAGAAGACGGGCGCGACCGTCGCCGGCTGCGCCTTCCTGATCGAACTCGACTTCCTCAAGGGCCGCCAGAAGCTCGGGAAATACGACATCTGCACGCTGATCCATTATTGACCGTAGGGTGGTAGGGTGGGCCGCGGCCCA
>JBBSVG010000227.1:0-5307 GCA_038233775.1 Bacteroidota bacterium
GCGCCGCAGCGGGGTCGGTCAGCGGGTCCACGTCGGGGGGCGTGACGCCATCCTTATCGGGCAGCGCGACGACGGAGACGCCCAGGTACGCGACCATCGCCGCCTTGACGCGGAGACAGCGCTTGTGCCAGGTGTTGCGCTCGAACAGCCGCAGCAGGTCGTCGTAGGGCAAGGGCGGCTGCATCGCCGTCGCGCCGAATGTGGGTTGCTCGACTTGGCTGCTCGACTTCACCAGGGCCGCGTGGACCAGACGCCCATCGCTGGTCGTGACGGTGCCCAGATCGAGCACATACGCGTTCTCGATCTCTTTCTTGACTGGCTTTGCGGTGGACATGATGCCTCAGAAATGAAGTTTGACCAGGTGAGCCGTCGGCCAGGAGACAGAGCGCTTGGGACGCCAGTAATAGGGCGTTTCCAGCGTCGCCCAGCCCGGCCGGGGCGTGTCGAGCGATACGACGATCATGTAGGCGTAGGTGCTGCCGACCACCCGCCCCTGATCGTTCAGCCGCACCACCGAATCGCCGACCTTGACTGCCCGCTCGGCCAGCAGCTCGGGCTGGCTGATCTTGACCGGCACGGCGAGCCAGCACGGGTCGCAGTCGTCGAAGCCGCGACGGGCCGGGCAACCGCAGCGGCAGGTTCGGGTGCGCGGCATTGTCAGGCCGTCGGCGGCGTCTGGTCGCCAGCGATCTCTCGTCGTATCGACTCGACTGCGTCAAGCACAGCACGGTCCTCACCGGCGAAGAACTCGGCCGTGCTGTTGAAGGCGTATTCAGACGCACGGGCACATGCTCGCCAGGCGTTACGCACGTCCATCGGCAGGAAGTTCCACTCGACCAGCGGCTTACCCGCCTCATCCTTCCAGTTTTCGGGGACGCCCAGCGTCTCGTAAGCGCTCTGGGCGACCTGCTCAACATCTGCCATCTGCGACCTCCATTTGTTCAGTTTGACCGGCGATTCTGAATGTTTCAGTCGAGCGGCACCGCGCGGCGGTGGCTCGATCCGGCGACGGTGACGAGCGTCTGCGTCTCGCGCCAGCGGTCGAACAGGCGCGCCCACTCGGATCGGGCGGCCAGCTCGCGCAACTCCGAGCCGGTCGCGTTGGTCGTAATGATCGTCGGCAACTGGGCGTCGTAGCGGGCCATCATCAGTCGCTCGAACAGCTCCAGCGTGACGCCCCGGCTGTCGATGGCGCCGAAGCTGCCCGCGAAGTCGTCGATCACCAGCAGCCGGGCGTGACGGTACAGGCGAAGGGCGTAGGCACCGGCCGTGTCGTAGGCACGCACGTCGAGCAAATCCTTGTACCGGCAGAACGCGACCGACGCGCCGGCCACAACCGCCTCGATGGCGATCAGTCCGGCGGTGATGCTCTTGCCGGTGCCGACCGGACCGAGCAGGATCAGCCCGGCCGCGTCGGTGAACCGCTTGTCGCGCTGCTGCTCGACGTAGCGCCCGACGATGCCGGACACGACCGGCTGATACTCAGCCAGCCACTCCCACGACCCGCGCACCAGGTGCGGCCCGAACCCGACCGACTGGAGCTGCTGGACCGCCGCCTTGCGGCGCTCCCGGTCGCGTAGCGGGCAGGACTGGAGCGGATCGTCGTAGAGCGGGCAGAGCACCAGAGCGCCGCGCACGTACCGCTCACGCCAGAGCCGGTCGGCCTCGACGGAGACGGACGCGACGACGCCATCGACCGGCCGCGCTTGCAGATCGGCGACGCAGGTCGGGCACCAATCACAGCGAATCGATTCCTGACTCGCCGTATTGACCTGCATCCGCAGGTGTGATCGGTGAAGGGCGCCGTCCAGCGTGGTCTGGTCGGCCACGGTCAGACCGAACACCTCCCCTATCAGGGTCGGCTCCGGCGACTCGGGTGTTCTGGGCATCGGGGGTGCCTTTTCTGTCTTCTGCGATCTGGTGTAGGTAGCCATCGACGACAGTCTGGAGGAACTCGATCTTCCAGCCATTGCGCTTGACGATGGGGTTGTCATCGTCCAGGTAGCGATTGACGCAGTTCAGCAGGTCGGCCAGCGGCACACTGCGATTGAGGATGTTCGACAGGGCGCGGACGCCTTTCGCGTAATCCACCTTCCCGAGCATTGGCGAGCGGCCAAAACGCTGCTTATACAGTTCGATGTAATGCCCAAGCGCGCTGTTCGCCTGGCTGCGGATCTTGTTCTGGTCGGTGCGCTCGTCGGGCGTTTCGGTGGCGAGCTGGTAAGTGTCGATCATCGCCTGACTCAGCCGCGCGCTGTCGTCCATGATGCCCGCCGCGACGAGCGCGGGCAGGTCGGTCAGCTTGGCGATCTCGCGCTTGGGCAGCTTCATCATGGCGCCGAGCACGGCGAAGGCGTTCGCCGGGTGCCAGTTCTCTACGACGTAGAGCCGGGAGACGGCCTCGAACTGGGCGCGGGTCAGCTTCTGCGACATCAGAAAATCACCCCCTGGAGCAGCGCGTAAGCGGCCAGCGTGGCGAGCACGTCGCGCTCGCAATAGGCGGCGACCTCAGCGATCTGGCCGAGTTGGACGGCACGCCAGACGGAGCCACCAGACACCTCCCCTTCCTTCGGGCTGGGCAGCGACAGCAGATCGCACAGATCGGCCAGACCGGGGCGCTGGCTCTGCCAGAGCCCGGCGAGATCGCAGTGCGGGAAGAACTTCCACCGGTTGCGGTCCAATAGGTCGGTGCGGGTCGGCTGGACGTGGTGACGGAGCGAGCGCGTCATCAGGAACTCGGCGTCGAACTGCTTTCCATTGAACGACACCCACGTCGGCGTCTTCGGCAGCTTCGCCACGTCCGCCCAGAAGCGACGCAGTAGATCGCCCTCAAGCGCCGGGTCGGCGGCGGTGTACGACTTCGGCGTGCGCGGCGCCGCTGCGGTGTCGCCAGCCACGACGCTGATGCAGCAGACCCAGCCCAGAAACGGGTTCAGCGCACCGACCTTCGCGGCGATCTCGCCGACCGAGCGTGCCCGGTCCTTCATCGCCTCGCGGCGATAGTCGAGCGCGAACCGGCGGCGCTGCGGGTCGCGCATGGCGCGGATTGGCAGCGGGCAGGTTTCAATATCCCAAGCGACGATCATAGCGGAAGGGCGGACTGGTCGGGCGTGCCGACCGTGTACAGAATCGTGACGGTGTATTCCCTGACTTCCTGCCCGCCTGCCTCAGCCTCACGGCGGCGCTGCGGCACGTCTCGGAGGAAATATCGAAGCCCGGCGACGGTCGGCGGGTAGCACTTCTGGCGGGTGACTTCGCCCGTCTCGGCGTCGGCCGTCACGATCAGCAGATGCCGACCGGGCAGTTCGGTCGGCATCGGCTTGACTTTCTGGATGGGCTTCATCGCGGTGGTCATTCGCCCGCCTCGTCGGTCGGTGCGGTGATCGCGTCGAGCAGCCGACCCACGATCAAGGCGTTGACGATGACGACGAGAACGCAGATCACCTTGACGATCACGATCAGCATGGCGATCATATCGACCCCCTATGCGGCGCGGCGGACGCGGGTCAGCGCCGCCTGGTTGATGGTGTCCGCCGAGACGGTGCTGCGGGTCTGGCGGGCGACGCGGACGGCTTCGGCCAGCAGTTGCACGGCCGCGCCGGGCTGAACGGTGTGCCGCCCGCCGACCAGCTCGCCGGTATGCTGGAGGCTCGCGTAGAGCTGATCGGCGGTGTCGGCGGCGAACTCAACGCGGCGCTCGGCTGCCCAATGGGCGACAAAGCCCGCGACCTCATACTGCCGAAGACCGCGCAAGGCAAAAGGGGTGATACCGTCTCCCAGGGCGCTGCGCTGATGGTCGGTGAGGAAACGCGTCGTGATGATGACAGCCGGTGCGACGAGCTGCCCGTCGTGTCGCAATTCGTTGACGCGCTTCAACGCGGACAGGTGGCGCGGGCTGGCGAGTTGCCCGCCGTCGGCGAACAGGATCAGCCGGATGCCTGACGCCTGGAGATGCGCCAACCGCTCGGCGACCGCTTGCATGGCGCGGTGTGTCGAGTTCTGGAACCCGTTGAAGTCGCTGATACCGAGCGAGACGGCCAGCACCGACGCCAGTGCGCCGTACAGCCGTTCGCCCCGGCTCAGGTCGGCGGGGATCTGAACGACGCGGTAGCGGCTCGGCTCGGTCGTCAGCTCGCGGGCGACCGCGTCAAGTGTGATCGTCTTGCCGCTGCCGGCCGCGCCCTCGATCAGCATCAGGCCATGATCGGGCGCGACCGTGTCGCGGATGGTCGTCGCCAGCGTGTCCAGCTCGACGGTGCGATACACACCGCCGGGTCGGGTTGATTTGGGTTGCCACACGGTCAGTTCTCCTGGGTATCGAGGACACGCTTTAATGGATTCTTCAGGCTGTCGATAGCGAACTCGACTTGCAGCGAAGCGGATTTGATACTTTCACAAGCGCTTGCGAGCGCTTCGGCAGCCTCTGGAACCCCGGAAAACCGGTCCATCTGGCCGACCAATGTTGAGCCTTGAGTGTCCATCTCTTGGCGTAGCTCGCGCAGCCATTCGATCAGCTCTTTCTTGCGACTTTCCTTCACGGCAATGTCCCCGACTATAAGTTTTGGATGTCCTCGACCGAATGGTCGAGGTGTTGAACGGCTTCGCGTAGCGCCGTCGCGGCGGCGTCGAGCCGGGCGGGAATCCCAGCTGGCAGATGGCAGGCGGCCAGTTCGGTGCGGTGCTGCTCGATGTCGTCGAGCAGGTCGCGCAACAGGTCGCGCGTTTCGCCTATCGCGCCGGTCGTGTAGCGGGCGCGGGTGGTGAGCGGCTTACCCATTGGCGGCGTGCAAGCGGTGGATGTTGGTCGCCCCGGCGATGGCGGCGGCGATCTCGGCGGCGCGGGCATCGATCTCGGCCAGCGTGTGCGGCGAGCGCAGCCAGGTGGCGACGTCGAGCTGATCCCAGATCGCGTCGGGGATGGCGGACAGGCTGCCTGCGAACCGGTCGGCAAGGGCCATCGACAGTTCCTGACCGGCCAGCGGTCGGGCACGCTCGGCGACGGCGCGGGCGGTGCGCTGGCGGGTGATCGGCGAGACGGTGATCGGCGCGGGGTGCGCGGGATCGTCCAGCGCAGGCTCGATGCTCTGGGCAGGCTGGACCAGCGAGACGATGTTCGACCGGCCCGAGCGTTCGGCCAGCTTGGCGCGCTGCTCGGCGGCCTGCTGCTCCAGATCGGCGGCGATCTCGCTGGGCGACTTCGGGTTGGCTTTGAGCGCGGGCAGGATGTCGGAGCGCAGCGCGTTGGCGAACGCCTCCCGCTGGCTTCCGACGTAGGCGCTCGGCCGAGATCCCGGCGTGGCTGGCCGC
>JBBSVG010000228.1:0-5304 GCA_038233775.1 Bacteroidota bacterium
TCAAAACGAGGCTGATCGCCAAGCTGCTCGCCTACAACTTGAGCCGTTTGATCAATCGGCAGCTTGGCCGACCAGAGATGGCGATCAAGAGTCTTTTTGCATAGCACAAGCCGTTCTAACGTGTCGATCCAATCGACATATCGACTGGACGTGTACACGAAAGGGCCGTTTCATCGACACATGCCATAAAAAAAGAGCAAGGGGACTGTCGCCTTCAGGCGACGGGGGAATGGCTCTCGGCCAAAGGCCGGAGTTGTTGTTTGCAGGGCATGAGAGTTTCACAAAAACAGGGCATTAAAGCATACCCGATACTCCGATGCGAAAAGCGTTCAAGTACCGTCTCTACCCAACCCGCCAGCAGGAGCGGGCGCTTGAGTCGATGCTTGACACGCACCGCCATCTCTACAATCGGGCGCTCGGGGAACGAAAGACCGCCTACGAGACCGAGAAGCGCACCGTCAAGTACGCCGAGCAAAGTGCCCAGTTGAAGGCCGAGCGGCTGACGAACCCTTTCCTCGCAGTCACCAACTTCTCCAGTTGTCAGGCCACATTGCGACGGCTCGACAAAGCCTTTCAGGCGTTCTTCCGTCGGGTGAAGTCGGGTGCGGTAGGCGTTGGCGACGCCCAACGCCCTGGCTACCCTCGCTTCAAAGGCTACAACCGATTCGATTCGGTTGAGTTTCCAGCCCACGGCGACGGATGCCGGTTCGATGAGGGCACGCGGAAGGTCTACTTCCAGCACGTCGGCCACGTCAAGGTCAAACTGCATCGTGCTACTGAGGGCGTCATCAAAACGGTCAGCTTCAAGCGCGAGGCTGACGGCTGGCACGTTGTCTTGTCCTGCGACCTCGGCAGCGTCGCTGTTGCGCCCTCGGTCAATCCGGCTGTGGGTATCGACCTCGGCCTGAAAGCGTTCCTCGTCACCGACACCGGCGAAGCTGTTCAGCCGCCGAAGTTCTACCGGGCCGCACAAGCCAAGCTGCGCCGCTCCCAACGGGCGGTTTCCCGAGCCGTCAAGGGCAGCAAGCGTCGGCGTAAGGTCGTGGACCGACTGCGCTCGGTTCATCAACACGTCACCAACCAGCGGAGAGACTTTCATCACAAGACGGCTCACCAGTTAGTGAATCGTTTCGGCCTGATCGCCTGTGAAGACCTCAATATCCGAGGCATTGCAAGAAGCCGACTGGCAAAGAGCACGCATGACGTGGCGTGGGGCGCATTCCTGAACATTCTCGAATCCAAAGCGGTAGAAGCTGGGGTTCAAGTCATCAGGGTGCCGCCGCACAACACCACGCAGATGTGCAGCCGGTGCGGATGCTTGCCAGAAGTGCCGAAGATGTTGAAAGACCGGGTGCATGACTGTGTGCATTGCGGATACCGAACAGACCGCGACCAGAACGCGGCTCAAAATATATTGGCGATAGGCGTCGCCTACGCCAACCGGCTCGGACTGAGCCGTCAGGCGAGCGGAGCGACCTGCTCCGCTCTAAACTCCACGGTGGGGTTTGCCTGAGAAGCTGTCGCCTTCAGGCGACAGAGTAGTCACGCCGGTACGTCGCCTGGATCTGAATGCGGGAGTGTGGTGAGGATGAGCTGGCTCGGCAGGAAGCCGATATCGTTCGTCTCCCACAGGTCGAACAACGGGAGTTGTCGGCTCTGCTGAATCTCGACTACTGCTTGAACGACTTGTCTGAGACGGCTCGGCTTCGATGGTTTGTCCGGCTTCATCGAGTGCAAGATCGGGTGGGTGAGAAAAGGCAGGGCTGGCTCAGGTCGTGACTGCGACTCAAATATACGCTCCAGACCGGGCCTGTACCGAGTTTATCGGTATGTGTCTGCGGTCTTACCGCCTCCTCCATTTGTCGCCGGTAATTTGGAGCTGGTTTCTCGGGAGTCGGTCACCTATCGATGTATTATCGCGATCTGTTCATTTTGGACTGAAATCTCGATCTATACGGAACGGTGTCTGTGTGTCCGGGGCTGGCTGGAATGTGCCTCAGCGTTCGGCTCGGTGGGGTGCCGCGACGATCTCTGTGAAGAGTGGACTTCTCGGTCTCTGGTGAGCCTTGATCTGGTTGATGTGGTTGTATGCGTCGTGGGCGAGTGGGGCAGATTGGCCTTCTTCTGTCCGTGAGGTGCCGGTGTCTGGCGAAGGTTTTCCACAGCGACGCGCTCTACTTGCAAACAATGTCCTGTAGTCTCTTGCTTCTACAGATAAGATGTATTCGAGATGCCCGACGAATGTATTCGAGATGCCCGACGCCATGTATTCGAGATGCCCGACGCATTGGGTGAAAAGATGTGGGTAACTCCGCCGGTTTCGACCTGGTTTTCCACACTCTTCGGCCTCAGAGGTCGCTTATGAAGGGGTATTGACGGTCAGAGGTCGATTTGGTGAGGATGGAGGGTCGAATAACGGGGTGATCTTGCTTTCAAGTGAGGACGATGAGGCTCAAAATGTATTCGAGATGCCCGACGACACCTCAAGGAGGGGGAAGAAATGTATTCGAGATGCCCGATTTGAGGGGCTCGCAGAGGCAAATGTATTCGAGATGCCCGACGCTGGATTTGTGCTGACCCCTCAAAACAGCCCTGAAATGAGGGATTGGGTTCGAGCGGCCCGAAAATGTATTCGAGATGCCCGATTTCGAACGTGGCTGGCGGCTGATTTTCCGTGATATGGGACTTGGAGCCGTTGATTTTAGGGCGAAACACGGCGTAGATTAAAATTATATCTGTGTGATCTGTTAATCATCAAGCTATATTATTAAGAACTTAGATTCAAAATGTATTCGAGATGCCCGATTTGCCATGAATCAGCGGTTTCTGAAATGTATTCGAGATGCCCGATTTCAGCGCTGTCGTTGGGAGTTGTCCACCCGTTTCCTGTTGATGAACGGCTCGTCTGTGGGCCGCACCGATGCCACGCCGGTGGCGGACCCTGTCGGGGCACGTTCTGCTCAGATAGGATGCTGCACTCGCTAACCTGGTTGGGCGGGGGATCGGTGCGGTGATCGCCGATCATGGCGAACTGCTCGGTCGCCTGGCTGAGGTGCCGGGCGCTGAGAGGGTTAAGATCGAACGGGAGGGGTGACCGATGGTAGAGACGAACGACGATGTACCACCAGCGAGCGTCGGCCGAGCACTGGCCGACGCTCGGGAGCGGATTCATACCGACCCGGCAATTCTGGTCGGCAAGCCGGTGATCCGAGGGTCGAGGATCTCGGTCGAGCTGATCCTGCGGCGGTTGGCTGCTGGTGAGCCGGAGGAGTCGATCATGCACGGATTCATGATCGAGCTGGAGGACATCCGCGCGTGTCTGGCCTACGCCGCTGACCGGGTGAAGCGGTTGCCCAGACGGTTGTCGGCAACTCGGAACCCCTCGTGAACGAGTGCTGCTCGATGGTCGAATGCGCTGGCTGGCCGTTGCCTGCCGGTGTCAGCGTACCACTGTTCCGGCTCGATGAATGACCTGCTGCGCTGATCGGTGATGCTTGGCAGCGTGACCGAGCGTGACGGCGTTGGCGGGGGATAGGGTGTCCGTTGTCTGAACGGCCACAGGGTCACATGCGGCCAAACGCCGACAGCCCGGATGTTGGATCGGCCGGGTTCAGCGCTCGGGGGGGGCGGTTCGTTTGCGGTCCGATGGGGCGCCGGTGATCTGCTTGATGTGGGCTTGCGGCGGCTTCCACGGGCTGATGTGCAGCCCCTTCAAGCTGGGGAGAAAGTAGGCCGGCAGATCCGGGTAGACGATCTTGATCTCGTCGAGGATCCCGTTGAGTTTGTATTTCAACTGCCGGTCGTTGACGTCCTCACTGCCGACCAGTTCCTTGATGCCCCCGGTCTCCGGGCTCGACCATGGGATGACCGACGGCGTCTTGGCCGAGAAGCAGCGGTAAAGGATCAACTGGCAGAAGTCCCAGCCGATGGGGCGGTCGCTGTAGATCTTCATCAGCTGCAGGGGCATGACAACGTGCTGGTTGTGCAGCACCTTGAAGAAGTCGTCGCTGGTGATGATGACGAACCGCTTATCGAAGTCGCTCGGGGTGAGTGAGGCGTCGTCGGCCACGTGCTGATCGTCTTGCTGCAGGTTCGGGGTGGTGGCAGCCCGGACAGCGAAGGTGTTCAAGGTGAACTTCTTCGACGTGCTGCCCCGGTCGTCGATGTGGTAGACGCGGATCGCGATGGCAAGGTCGAGTACCCGCTGCAACCGCTCGTAGAAGCGTTTGTACGACTTCCCGCCATCGTCCAGATCGAATGCCCGGAGATACTCGATCAGATGGTCGAAGGTGATGACGCTGCTGTTGCCCTCCAGGCACTTCGTCTGGAACCAGCCGAGCAGCGTCCGGTCGGAGCCGTAGGCCAGTTGCTTGCCCACGGTGGTGAACGTGACGTTGACCACCGTGTTGGGGCCGAGTTGCGCCACCCGTGTGATGCTGCGTTCGCTCGTCGCTTTGTGCGGCAGCGAGCAGAGGACCAACTCGCGGATCTGGATGAACGGATCGAACGCTTCACCATTGCCCTCGATGAAGAGGTCGATCTGCCGGCGCAGCGACTGGAGTTCGGTTGCCTTCTTCATACCGATGCTGCGGGTGGGCCGCGATCAGGTTCTTGTCGTCGGAATATCACTTTGGGCGTAAAAGATACGCACGGAGAGTGACACCATGAAAGTGCTGTTATTGCACGAGGCTATCGAATCTCCTTTAACCCTTCCTTCCCTCTTTCCTTTCTGTTCCCCCGTAACGTTGGTTTCGTTGTTTCTTCGAATCGCGCGAATCGTGGAGGAGGAATTGGAGGGGAAGAGAGGGGTTGGATCTGGTTGTTATGTTGTGAGTGCAATAACAGCACAATAACCCTCATATAGGATCAACCCAATGGCTGAAGGCACTCGGTTCATCTGCCGAACCTGTCGCTATTCGGTCGAGTCATGGTCGGATGGAAACCCGTACCTTCTCGACGAACGTGGGCAGAAACAGTATGCCTACCACCCGGATCATGAGCGGCTGGAGGCGGTAGCGCGAAGTTGGAATCAGGATCCGACGCCGTTTGAGTGGGGCGGCCGTCGGCAACAGCGGCGAGATCGGGCCCGCATCCGACGCCACCAGGCAGGCGGCTCTGGTGGCTGCACACGTCGTCGGATCAGGCGAGGGTTGCGACCGTTGGATCAATACCTACGCTCGTGCCAACTGACCGACTAGAAATATTTTGGGGATAGTACAAAACGAAAGTTTATCTCTTACTATAGGGGGCAGATATCGCGTTGTTTAGCGAATAAGGCAAGACATGATACCCGTAAATTTAGCA
>JBBSVG010000229.1:0-5304 GCA_038233775.1 Bacteroidota bacterium
CGATCCCGACGAGGTCGGCGGTCAGGTCGCGCAGGGAGAAATGGTTACGGGGCCGACCGGCGTCGCGAATCTCCTTGCCGATGCCGATAGCCAGCGTCGTCGCGGCCGAACCGACCAGACTTGGTCGCCGGGGATTGCGCCACTTGGCCTCGAGCAGATACTGGCCGCTGATGACGAGCAAGCCGCTGGCAATGATGTGTTTCGGCTTGTCCGAGCCGAACCAGCGGTCGTCGATGCCTGTCTTCGGCGGCGAGGTCGGCGGCAGGAACGCGGGCAGCCGACTGGAGGTGCCCGAGAGCGGATCGACGCGCGGACCGACGGCGACGATTCGGGTCGAATCCACCGCGACCGGCGGCAGCGGCTGGAGCGGAATCAGGGCCGCGATGAGCAGGGCGATCATACGCTCTCGTCAACCAAACTGGCGTACAGCGCGTCAATCTGCGGGGCGAACTGGGCGAGGATCTGCTTGCGCTTGAGTTTCAGCGTCGGCGTTAGGTCGCCGCCCTCGATGGTGAACGGCTCTGGGACCAGATAATACTTCCGCACCCGCTCGTGGGCGGCCAGATCGCGGCCGAGCGAGCGGACTTCCGCATCGAACAGCTTCTTGATCTCCGGCTTCGTCGTCAGCTCGGCTGGGTCGTTGAACGCGATTTTGTGCTCGGCGGCGTAGGTTTTCAGCACGTCGAAGTCGGGGACGATCAGCGCCGTGGTGAACGCCCGCTTCTCGCCGACGACCAAGCATTGGTCGATGTAGCGCGAGCCGGTGAACAGCGTCTCAATCGGCTGCGGGGCGATGTACTTGCCGCCGGAGTTCTTGATCAGGTGCTTTTTCCGGTCGGTGATCTTCAGGAACCCTTCCTTGTCGATCTCGCCGATGTCGCCAGTGTGGAACCAGCCGTCGGCCGCGATGACCTCGCGGGTGGCGGCCTCGTCTTTCCAGTAGCCGCTCATGATGTTCGGACCCTGAATCAGGATCTCACCATCTGGGGCGATTTTGTGGGTCACGCCCGGCAGCGCTTGACCAACGGTGCCGAAGCGGTAGCGGTCGGGCTGGTTGATGTTCAGTACCGGACTCGTCTCGGTCAGCCCGTAGCCTTCCAGAATCAGAATCCCGGCCGCCTCGAAGAACTCGGCCAGATCGCGCGACAGCGCGGCGCCGCCTGAAACGAAGAAGCGGAGCCGACCGCCGACCCGTTCGCGCAGCTTGGTGAACACCAACCGGTCGGCCAGCGCGTGCTGCATCGTGAGGACGAGGCCGGGCGCGCCTTTCTCCCGACGGGCGGCGTGATACGCCTTGCCGACCGAGACGGCCCACTTAAAGAGCTTCTGCTTGGTCGGGCTGCCAGCCTCGACGTTCTTCATCACCAGCCCGTAAATCCGCTCGAACAGACGGGGAACGGTGGTGATGATCGTCGGGTGAACCTCGGTCATGTTGACCGAGACGCTCTCGATGCTCTCGGCGTAATAGATCGTCGCGCCGACGGCGAACATCGTGTAGTAGCCGGCCATCCGCTCGAAGATGTGGCAGAGCGGCAAAAACGACAGCACGATATCGGCCTCGGAGAGCGGGATCACCTGGGCGGCGGCGAGCGTGTTCGAGACGATGTTCTTGTGGGTCAGCATGACGCCTTTCGGCACGCCGGTCGTCCCGGACGTGTAGATCAGCGAGCACAGATCGTCGGGCGCGACGTCGGCGCGGGCGGCGGCCAAATGGTCGGGGCGCTCGGCTAAAAACGTCTTGCCGCGCTCGATCAGATCGGCCCATGAGATCAACTGGTCGGGCAACTCGGTCAGCCCGCGCAGGTCGGCCAGCGGCGTCATCGAGATGATGTGCCGCACGGCCGGGAGTTGCGGCAGGATCTTCAGCAGCTTGTTCAGTTGCAGTTGCGTCGAGACGATGACGACCTCGGCGCCTGCATTCTGAATGATATAATCGATCTGGTTGGCTGGCAGGATCGGGTAGAGCGGGTTGTTGACCGCGCCGAGCGTCTGCATCGCCATGTCGGCGACCAGCCACTCGGGCCGGTTCTCGCTCAACAGCGTGACGCGGTCGCCCTTGACCACGCCGAGCGCGGCGAGTCCGCCAGCGACGGCATCGACCTGCCCGCGCAACTCGTCGTAGCTGATGCCCGTCCAGATTTTGTTGACTTTATGGTAGAGCGCACTCCGGTCGGTGCGACCGCGAAAATGGTCGGTTACGCCGATGAACATCTCCGTGATCGTGGCGTAGGGACGGATCCCGCCCATGACGACCTCCTGACCGGGTTGACGATTCGTGTCGCGGCAGGCGGTTGACCGGGGACGACGCTGCCCGAGAGTCGGGCGGGTCAGGCCGTGACGGCGAGCCGGGCTGACAAAACAGCCGGCGCGGCGGGGGCGGGGGTCAACAACAGGCGCGGATAAGACGGCTAAAATAGGCATTTCCCCCTGTCGGCGCAAGCCGGGCGCGCCGATCAGGACTCAGAGACCCGAGTTGAGCAATCGGGTGAACTCGGCGACCGAGGCCAGTCCGCTGTGCTTTGCGATGAGTTGGCCGTCGGGGCGGAGCACGGCGTAGGTCGGCAGGGCGACCGTGCCGGTCAGCTCGTATTGCAGCTTCTGCCAGCGCGGCCCCGTCGTCCCGTCGTCGGTGTAGAGTCGGACGCGAACGAAGCGGTCGAGTTGGTCGGCGACAAGCGGGAAGACGCTCGTCTCCATCCGACGGCAGTTGGTGCAGGTGTAGCCGGTGAAGTCGATGAACACCGGTCGGCCGGTCGAACGGGCCTCGGCCAGCGCCGCTTCGTAATCCGACCGCCACCCGCTGTCGGCTGCGGTGCCCGGTTGAACCGCAGCCGAGAGCAAACTCGGATCGGCCACGCTGCGCGGCGGCAGGTACGCATCCCACAGCCCGAGATCGGCGCCGAACAGGCCGGGCGTGAGCGAGAGGGCGACGGCGAACAGGCCAATCGCGCCGAGCAGTCGGCCGGGTCCGATGCTTTCGACCGGCGGATCGTGGGCCAACCGCAGCTTGCCCAACAGATAAAACCCGGCGGCGACGGCGAGCGGAATCCAGATCGCCAGCACCAGCGGTCGGCTGATCAGGCCCCAGCCCCAGACCAAATCAGCGTTCGAGAGGAACTTGAACGCGGCGCCGAGTTCGATGAAGCCGAGCAGCACTTTGACGGTTCCGAGCCACGTCCCGCTGCGGGGCAAGCGGCCGAGCGCGTGGGGAAACAGCGCCAGCGCAACGAACGGCAGGGCGAACGCGGTGCTGAAGGCCGCCATCCCGACAATCGGCCGCAGCCACGACCCGGTCGCCGTCGCTGCCAAGAGGCCGCCGACGAACGGGGCGGTGCAGGAAAACGAGACGCACGCGAGCGTCAGGCCCATGAAGCCGAGTCCGACCGCGCCCGAGCCGCCCGCCCGACTCCGCCGGTCCAAATAGTTCAGCAACCCCGACGGCAGCCGCAACTCGAACAGGCCAAGCAGACTCAGGGCGAACGCGATGAAAACCAGCCCGATGGCGAGGTTGACCGCCGGGTGCGTCGCCACGCGACTGGCACCGCTGGCGCCGAGCAAGAGCGAGAGCACCGCGCCCAACCCGGTGAAGGCGGCGATGACGGCGAAGCCGAACCAGAGCGCCGAGCGGACCGCTTTCGCCCGACTGCCGCCGGACTCGCGGCTGAAGAACGAGACCGTCAGCGGGACCATCGGGAAGACGCACGGCGTCAGCAGCGCCAGCAGTCCGGCGGAGAACGCGAGGCCGAGAAACTGCCACCAGCCGTCGCCGAGTCCCGTCTCGTCATTCGATGAAACAGCGACCGGTTCCGTTGTCTCGCGGACGGATTCGGTCGGCACCGGCGCCGGTGCGGCAGCGACGGATGTTTCGGGTTGTGCGACGATGGCCGCAGGCGTCGGGGCGGGCGCGGTTGGCGTCGGACTCGGCGAAACCGGCGGCGTTGCAGCGACCGGCGCGGCTCCGGCCAGAACGGTCAGCGAAGCGTCGAGCGGGACCGTGACCGGCGGCAGGCAGATCCGGTCGGAGCAGACCATGAACCGAACCGATCCGGCGAAACCCGTCGCACCGACCGGTGTGCGGTCGGGGATGCGGACCGATTGGCGGAACGTGACCGATCCCTCGTGATAGCCGACGACGATCCCGAACGCGTCGTCCATGACCCGGTGCGGCTCCGGTTCGGTCGGTTTGCCGACCGGTTCGAGCGGCCCGGCCGTCCAGGTGAACTCGGTCGGCAGCGGACCGCCGTCGGGCACGTCGAGCGCGTACAGATGCCACGGTGCGGCGACGGTCGCGGTCGCCTCGAAGGCCACCGTCGCGCCGGGTTTCGCACTCGTCGGGACGAACCGGGCGCGCCAGCGGACCGGGCTCTCGCCGGGCGCTTGGGCCGCCGCTGGGCCGACCGCGCCGAGCATCAGCAGCAAGCCCACGAGCCACAGCAAAAAAGTCAATCGGCGCACGTGCTCACTCCTCCATCAGATCGGCCAGATCCTGCGCCGCCTCGGCGGCCAGCGCATCGTTGCCTTTGAGGGTGCGCAGCTTGCGAAAAAAGTCCCGCAGCGCGTCGGGGGCGGTGGCGAGATCGCGCCGGGTTCGGTCGTAGAACTGCCGGGCGAGCGGGTGCATCGGGTTGGCCCGGATGAAGCGCAGTCGCCGGTCGAGCCGCTCCTCGTCCTTGCCCAGCACGGCCGTCAGGGCGCGGTCGAGCAGATCGGCCAGCGTCGGCCCGTAAGCGGTTGCCGTCAGCGTGTCCGGCAGCGCGGTCAGCGTTGCGGCGACGGAGGTTGGGTTCAGCGGCAGCACCGTCCGGGCGTTGCGAACGACCTCGGCGGCGTCTCGCTCGGCCGGCGTCTCGGTCGGCCGAATCGTCAGCCCGATCAGATCGGACGTGACCGATTGGTAGCGCCCGCCAGCGTCGGCGGTGTAGAACGAGACGTTCAGCTTGTAGGCGCCGGGTGGCAGGCCGATGTGGTTGCGCTTGTCGGCGTCCCACAGGCCGTAGGCGCCGGCCAGATTGAGCGTGAACGACGCAGCGGTGCGGGCGCCGGGGGCCAACCAGCGCGGCGCGATCCGGGCGAAGACGGGCGTGGAGCGGTCATTCAGCCGGTCGAGTCGACCGCCGCCTTCGAGTTGAACGTTGATGCGAAACCCGTCGTCGGGGTAGCTGAACATCCGCACGTCGATGGGCGCGGCCGAGCTGTTGACCAGCCGAACCCGCACCAACACGTCGGCGCCGACCGGGAAGCTCGGCTCGACCGGTTCAGCCTCGACCCGCAGCTTGCCCAATCCGGCCACCGCCGGGGTCGCGA
>JBBSVG010000230.1:0-5276 GCA_038233775.1 Bacteroidota bacterium
GCAGTTGAAATGAAAAAGTGCCAAAATGAGTCTGAAAACGCCGTTTTGAGATCTCTTGGCGACTTATCCAATCCTCGTTTTCAGGCTGAAAACGCCTGTTCCGGGTTGAACTGCGTAACTCCTATCAGATTGCTGATTGCGGATTGATGAAGCTGAAGAAAGCGATGAGCGAGGCGCGAGGAGCGATGGCAAGGCGGCTCGACGCTCTTGCGGTCGCCGCTGCCGGTCGTCGTTGCCGGTCGCCGTTTCTGGTCGCCGCTGCCGGTCGCCGTTGCCAGCGCCGTTCTTTATCGACGTGAATCGGTCAGCCTATCTCCGTTCGTGGTGAGCCTGTCGAATCCACAAACGGAGCCGCCGCCGTCCTTCAGTACGCTCTTGCCGGTCGTCGTTGCCGTTTTCTTGCCGTAAGCTGACAGCCGATGGCTGACAGCTTCTTCTTGCCTTGCCGTGAGCTGATAGCTGACGGCTGATAGCTGACAGCTTCTTCCCCCATGCCCCAACTCGTCGTTGCCGGGACGCTGACGCTCGATACGCTGCACGATGCGGACGGGCGCGTGGTGCATCGCGGCGTGGGCGGGTTGCTCTACAACCTCGTCGCGCTCTCGGCGATGCTCGGCGACCGCGCGAGGCTCGTGCCGGTTGCCCACGTCGGCGCGAATGGGTGGGAGCGGATCACGTCGGCGCTGTCGATGCTGCCCGGCGTTGTGCTCGACGGATTGATCCGGGTCGAGGCGCCGAACAACCACGTCCGGCTGTGGAACCGGTCCGGCGGCGGTCGCGACGAGATTCTAACCGGGCTCGTCCCGCCGCTCGACGCCGCCGATCTCGCGCCGCATCTGGCCGACGCCGACGCGCTGCTCGTCAACTGGATCAGTGGGTTCGACTTCACCGACCGGGCCGTGGCGCACCTCGCGGCGGCGCCGATTCCGCTGAAGTTGCTCGATCTGCACTCGCGCACGCTGGCGCTGTTGCCCGACGGTCGCCGCGCCCCGCAGCCGGTCGCCGATGGGTCGCGCTTGACGGCCGGATTCGGGACGGTTCAACTCAACGAGACGGAATGCTGGGCGCTGTTACCCGACGGCGAGCGACCCGATTCGGCAGCCGAGGTGTCCGATATCGCCGCTCGTTCGGTTGCCCGCCGAGTGCTCGCGGCCGGAACGGAATCGGTCATCCTGACACGAGGCGAACGCGGCGCGGTGCTCGTCACAAGCAGCGGCGACTGGACGGTTCCGACGCCCGATCTCGGCCCGGCGCTCGATCCGACCGGCTGCGGCGACACGCTCTCCGGCGCTTATTTGGCCGCCCGCATCCTCGGCCGCGATCCGCTCGAAGCGCTCCGGCAAGCCGTCCAATCCGCGAGCCTGAAAGCCACCGTGTCCGGCGCCGAAGCCGCCCTCGCCGCGCTCCGTCGCCGCTGAGTCAGTCGTCCGAGTGCTGTTGATTGGCCGAGCGGAGGGCGAGCAGGCTCTGGAGTTCGGGCAGGAGCAGCAGATCCTTGGGGCGCCGGGTGGTCTGTTTGGCCCGAATCAATCCTTCCAGCGTCAGCACGAGAATCGGGTAGCCGTACACGTCCACCGGCTCAGCCCAACCCCGCACCGATTCATAGGAACCGAGGCCGGGTACGTCGCCGATCAGGTCGAGATCGCCGACTTGGGTGGTGAGCGTCAGAAGGGCGCTTGCTCGCAAGGCAGCGGCATCGAGGGTGAACAGCACCTCCGGCGGCACGCCCCGAAGGCGCGGCTCGAACGGCGACAGGGCACGGGCGAGTCGATGCAGATCGTCCCGTTTGCGGCTGTGGCAGATGTCGATGTCGGCGGTGACGTACGATGCGCCGCGCACCACGGCGGCGAGGCCACCGATCAGGACGAACGGCACCTGTTCAGCGGTCAGAGCCCGAATCAAGGCGTCGAGGTTGAGCACGGTGGGTCGCTCCCGCTTGTCGCAACGCGTCGAGGGTGGCGAGCGCTTGGGCGTGTCGCTCGAGCCGCTCGGTCGGGGTCAGCCGCAGCCGCTCGCGCAGCATCGACAGATCCACGCCAGCCGCGACCGCTTGGTCGAGCATACGCTGCGCTGTTGGGTCGTCCATGAGTGCTTGCTGTGTCTGCGCCGAAGCCGGTTTGGTCGGTTGCACAAAAACGCAGCCGGTCAATCTCCGTCGAACTCGGGCATGACGAGGGCGGCGAGGAAGGCGGTGGCGGCGAGGCCGTAGATCGCGCAGCCGATGGCGGTGTCGGCGGTGAGCAGGCCGAGCTGACCAAGCATGAAATGCCAATCGTGAAGCACGTGACCGCCGCCGAGCAGCGGCAGTTGCATCGCCCGCGCATCCGACGCATACACGCTGATGTTCAGCAGGTTTTGCCCCAGCCAGACGAGCGCAACTTGGGCGCCGGTCCGGTAGCCGGTGCGGCAAAAATGCCAACCAATCAGACTCGGCAGGATCATCTGCATCAGCGTCCCGCCGGCCATGTAAATGAAGCGGCCGAAGAGCAGAAAAACGACGTGGCCGCCTTCGTGGATGACCAAATCGGCGCTGTCGAGCAGCCCATAAGCGGGGTAGCGGACGAGCCAGTAGAGCGCGAGCGGCAGCAGCACGAGCCCCGTCCGCCGCTGGGTCCAATCGACGGTCACCGCTTGCTCGGCTTGAGTTGACGCATCAGCCCGAGCACGCTGGCCCGGTCGGCTTTTGCGTAGTCGTTGAACTGTCCGCCGGAGGCCAGCCACTCGCCACCATCGACGGTCAGCGTCGCGCCGGTGGTGTAGCCGCTGGCATCCGAGAGCAGAAACGCGACCGTGTTCGCCAACTCAACCGGTTCGCCGAAGCGGCCGAGCGGGACGCGGCGCAGCGCTGCGGCCTGCAACTCGGCCGTCGGCAGCAGCCGCGACGAGGCGCCTTCGGTCGGGAACGGGCCGGGGGCGACGCAGTTGAGCCGGATGCCGTAGGTCGCCCACTCGACCGCCAGCGAGCGCATCATCGCCTCGACGCCCGCTTTGGCGCAGGCCGACGGGATGACGAACGCCGAGCCGGTGTGCGTGTAGGTCGTGACGATGGAGACGACCGCGCCCGGCGTCCCGCGCTCGATCCAGCGGCGCCCGCACGCCGTCGTGTGATAAAACGCGCCGTGCAGCACCGTCTCGACAACCGCCTTGAACGCGTTGGCCGACAGCTCGGCCGTCGGCGCGAGAATGTTGCCCGCCGCGTTGTTGACCAGCCCAGTTACCGGTCCGCCCTGCGCCTCGGCCACGTCGTAGAACGCGGCGACGGCGTCGGGATCGCGCACGTCGCATGTCGCCGAGAACGCCCGGTTTCCGGCGGCGGTGATCGCGGCGACCGTGTCGCTTAGCGGCTCTGGTCGGCGACCGCAGACCGTAACGGTCGCGCCGAGCCCGGCCAATGTCTCGGCCATCGCCCGCCCCAGCCCGCTCCCGCCGCCCGTCACGACGATGTGCTGTCCGCTCAACAGGTCCGGCGCGAAAGGGTTTTGCATGGCGAATCGGGGTTGGGTCAGCTGGCGAGGACGCGGCGGAGGGTGTGGCTGAGTTCGTCCATCTCGAACGGTTTGTGGACGACGGCGAGCGCCCCGGCAGCCATCAGCTTCTCGAGCCGCTCGCCAGCCGAGTAGCCGCTGAGCACCACGACGCGGACCGCCGGGTTGATCTCCTGCAACTTCCGCAGCGTCCCGAGCCCATCGAGGTTCGGCATGGCGACATCGAGCAGGACCAGATCGACGGCCGAGTGGATCTGCCGGTAGAGTTCCACCGCCCGGTCGCCGTCCTCGGCCGTGACGACCTGATACTTCAGCTCCTCGAGCATATCCCGACCGAAAGCGCGGATCTGCGATTCATCATCGACGAGCAACAGCACCTCGCCGGAGCCGGGGACCGAGCCGATCTCGGGCCGGTTGCCGCTGCCGTCGCCGGCGGTCGAGCGCTCGCCGGCGGGGAGATAGAGGCAGAAGGTCGTGCCGACATCGACGGCGCTCTGCACGTCGATGTAGCCGCCGTGGCTCTTGATGATGCCGTAGGTCGTCGAGAGCCCGAGGCCGGTGCCTTTGCCCGGTTCTTTGGTGGTGAAAAACGGCTCGAACGCCTTTCGCAGCGTTTCTTCGTCCATTCCCTGACCCGTGTCGGTCAGCTCAATCGTCACGTAGCGACCGGCCGGGGCGTCGAACAACTTGCGCGCTTCGAGCCGCGAAAGCAGCGGCCGGGCGGTGCGGATGCGGAGTTTGCCGCCCTCGGGCATCGCGTCGCGGGCGTTGATGGCGATGTTGAGCATCGCTTGGTAGAGCAGCGTCGAGTCGGCTTGGACGACGGTCGGCTCGTCGGTCAGATCGACTTCAAGCGCAATGTGTCGGTCGAGCGTCTCGCCGAGCAGCGTGACGAGTTCCCGCACGATCCCGTTGAGCTGCACCGGCCGCATGACGGTCGGCGTGTGGCGGCTGAACGCGAGCAGTTGCTTGGTCAGCTCGGCGGCCCGAGTGGTCGCTTTGTGGATGCTCTCGGCGTAGCTGCGGACCTTGACGGTGTCGCCAGCGCGTTGTTGCAAGAGCGCTGAGTAGCCCATCACGATTGCCAAAATATTGTTGAAGTCGTGGGCGACGCCGCCAGCCAGCGTGCCGACCGACTCCATCTTCTGCGCGTAGATCAGTTGCTGCTCGAGCCGGAGTCGCTCGCTCACGTCGCGGACCGAGAGCAGCAGCAGCGGTCCGCCGCCGCCGTCGATCCGCTTCAACCGTCCCTCGATGTCGAGCACCGAGCCGTCCTGCCGCCGGTGGCGACCGTTGACATGGAGCGTGACCTTCGAGCCCAGCCGCAACCGGGCCAGCGCGGCGGCGAGCGAACGGGTGTCAGCTTCGGTCGCGGCGAGCGTGGTGACCGGTTGGTCGATCAGCTCGCGCGCCGTCCAGCCGTAGCTCTGCACCGCTGTCGGGTTCAGATCGACGATGGCGCCGGTCGTGTGATCGACCAGAAACAGCGCATCGACCGATTGCTCGAACAGCGCGCCGTAGCGTTGCTCGGTCGCCTCGTGTCGGGCTTGCAGCGCCCGTTGCTCGGTCAGGTCGCGAGCGGCCAGCAGCAGCACGCCTTCGGTCGCCTGATAGCGGGCGGCCAGATCGACGGTCAGTTCGCGTCCGTCTGCCCGAATGAGGCTGACGACGATCCGGGTTGCCTCGCGGCTGTCGGCGGCCAACCGTCGGCGGTAGCGCGCCTCGGTCGCTTCGCGGTCGCGCGGGGCGACGAGCGCAAAGAAGTTGCGCCCGATGACCTCCGCCTGCGGC
>JBBSVG010000231.1:0-5270 GCA_038233775.1 Bacteroidota bacterium
ATCGTCACCGCGCTCGGCACGCCCAAGGCGAGCAAGCCAGCGACCGACATCACGCCGACCGCGACGGCCTCGATCAGCACACCCTTCAGGTACTTGCCGAGTTGCTCGTTGATCTGATAGATCAGGTTCAGCGTCAGCTCGAAGTAGCGATTCGGGATCAGCTTGACGATGGACGCCGAGATGCTGCTGCTGTCGCGGACCAAGAAAAACGTCACAAACGGGACCAGCGCCGCCAGCGTCAGCACGTTGACGGCGCCGGTGACCAAGCCGACCGAGCGGCCGACGAATCCGGCCGCCCACGCCTGAATCCGCCCGGTGACTTCGCCTGGCTTGACGAACGGCACCAGTTCCCGGATCTTGTCCTCACCGGTGCGGAGCAGCTTGGTCAGGCCGCCGTTCTGAGCCGTCTCGCCCAATCCGGCGATCTGGGCGTGCAGCGACGGGTAGAGAAAGACGCCGATCAGCGCCAGTGTCCCGAAGAAGCCGAGGAACAGCAGCGCCGTTGCCACCGTCCGGCCGAGTCCTTTGGACTGCAACCAGTTGGCCGCCGGGTTGAGGATATAGGCCAGAATCAACGAGACGATGAACATCGACGACAGGTCGCTGAACAGCCAGCCCAGCCAGATCGCCAGGAAAACCGCACCTGCCACCAGCAACCAGCGCAACACCTTGACGAGCATGATGGGGATCGTTCGGCCTGTTCAACCACGAGCGGGGCGGGGCACGGACGCTCTTACGTCGCGCACGCCCCGCCCCGCTGCTACACCTTCAGAAAAACAGATTCAGCTTGCTTGAACCGGGATCTCTCGGCGACGGCGACCGGTCTCGGTTTTCGGGAAGCGAACCTTCAGCACACCGTTGCGGAACGCCGCCGACGCTTCATCGGCGACGACGTAGGCCGGCAGCGCGACCGTCCGCTGGAATGTCCCATAGGCCATCTCGCGGCGGTGGTAACCGTCGTCCTCGACCGGATCGGTCTGCTTGCGCTCGCCGCGAATGGTCAGCACGTTGTCGGTGCTCGTGACGGTGATCGCTTGGGGATCGAGACCGGGCAACTCGACCTCGACGATGAAGCTGTCATCGGTTTCATAAACATCGAGACTCGGCTGCTGGACGACGCTGTTGAACAGATCGCGCCCCCGGTTGATCGCCGTCGGGATGCCCGTCTCGAGCAGCCGGTCGAGTCCCCGGTTGACGTCGTGGAAGACGCTGTTGAGTCGGCCCGGCAGCGCGCTCAAGAGCGAGCGGCGCATGTCGTCGAACGAGCGGTTCATGTCCTCGATCCGCCGGTTCAGCTCGTTGAGCCGGGTCGCCGGGAGATTCCGGCCGTCGTCGTCGGCCGATTCGGTGCGCATTGGCTCAGCGGCGGACGTCTTCGGCAGCGACTGGCCGACGCTGATCGGCTCGGCGCCGGATGCGGTCGCGTTGCCGACGGGCCGTTCGGTCGGCTGATGCGTGTGGGTCGGCGTGTCGCTCGAGTCGGTGTCAATGGGGATACGCAGTTCGTCGCTGCTGCCGCTGCCCTCTGGCAGAGGTGCGGTCGCCAACGGGTCTTCGGGATGGCTGGACATGATCGGTCTCCGGTGTCAGAAATAAAAAGAATCAGGCAGTCGGTTGGTCGCGGTGGAGTCGGCTCTCGACGGCGGTCACGCCATCGACGCCGCTGATCGCCGCCATGAGCGCCGCCGACAGGTCGGGGTTGCTCAACTCGCCGCGCACGGTCACGATCCCGCCCGACACGTCGAGCAGGTACTGACCGCGCAACTCGGCAAAAGCGGTCATTCGGCCGAGTTCGGACCGAACGCGCTGCATGACGATCTCATCGGAAGCCGAGGCCGGATCGTCGGCGCGGAACCGTCGCGTCAGGTCGAGCGCGGAATCTTTGATCCGCTCTGCCCCGTCGCGCAGCCCGCTGCCGACCTGCCCGAGCGCGTCACCGGCGCTCTTGCCGACCTTGCCCGCTTGTCCACCGATCCACGTGCGGCTGTCTCGACCCGATTTCGGAGCGAGCAACAGCGCCCCGACCGCGCCGAGAGCGAACCCGATCAACCCGACCATCGCCGCCTGCGTCTGTCCCTGCCGTCGCCGCCGTCCCATCGCGTTGCCTCGTCTGTGGTTTGAAAGGGGTTGCTTTGCTAACCGACCGGGCGGGGCGGATGTTCCGGTCGGCCGTCAGCCCAGATCGCCAGCCAGCCGGGTGTACATTCGGCTCAGCAACCGGTCGCTCCAGACGCGCAGGCCCGCCTGCCGCATGATCTCTTTGACTTCCGGCCGACTGATCTTGACGCCGCCCGTGACCAGCAGATCGGTCTGGCGCCACGTTTTCGCCAGCGTTTTCAGGGCGAAGAACAGCGGCCACAGGCAGAACAGCCGGATGCGCGGCTCCTGCTTCGGGACGAGCAGCGCGTACCGCATCGCTTGATGTAGGTGCGCGGCGCCGAGCCCGATCAGGTGGCGCATCGCGGCGATCAGGCCGCCTCGACTGCGCGGACCGAACACGTCGCTTGGCTCGACACCGTAGCGGCGCAGCAGCGCTTTCGGCAGATAACAGCGGCCGCGACCGGCGTCGTCGTGCAGATCCTTGATGATGTTGACCAGTTGCAACCCCTGGCCGAACGCCGTCGCGTGATGGGCCAGCCGGTCGCGGTCGGCGGCGGTGATGTGCGGCGAGTGGAGAAAGAACAGCTCGGTCAGCATCTGCCCGACGGTGCCGGCGACGTAGTAGCAGTAATCCTCTAAATCGGCCACGTCTTCGAGATAGACGACCGAATGGGGCGCGGCGGCGGCCTCTTGCCGCAGGTGCTTCGCCATGCCGACGCACATCTCGGCCACCCAGGGACCGATGGCGGCGCGGACTTCGGGCGAGAAGCCGTGGTAGAGTCGGAGTACCCGAGCCGAGCCGCGCACCAACTGTTGCTCTGCCGAATCGCCCGCTTCAACGGCCGCAAAGGTCTCGGCGACCGGGGCGACGTGGGCGGCCCAGTCGGCGTCGGTCAAGAGCGCGGCGAAACGGGCGAGGCCGGTTTCCTTCGCGGCCACATCGAGCGCGGGCGAATCCTCGATCTCGTCGGCGATCCGGCAGAGCAGATAGGCGACGGCGACCTGATGCCGGAGCGGTGGCGGAAGGGCGCGGATGCAGAGGGCGAAAGTGCGCGACACCTTCGGCAGCATCTCGCGACTGTAGACGGCGTCGTCCATGATCGGTTGTCTGGCGGTGAGGTCAGCCGCCCGACCGGAGCGCGGCGGTGGCAGTGAGGAAACGACGGGTGCGGACGCTCTCGGCGGTCGGATCGGTCGGCGTCACGAGGGCACGGACGGCGGCAGCTCGTTGCTGCGGATCGCCGTGGGTTGCGTTGCGTCCGCTGTCGGTCCGCTCGAGCCGCGACAGCAGATCGGCCAGACTGCGCGGGTCGTAGCCGACACGGCGGAGCACCTCGACCGCCGCTTCGTCGGCCGCACGCTCGGTCGCCCGGTCGTAGCCGTGGCTGACGGCGTCGATCACGTCGGCGGAAACCGATTGCAACCCGTCGGCGACCCGCTTCAGCCGCGCCCGCTCGTCCGGCACCCGCTCGGTGCCGCGCTCGACGGCTTCCGAGACGAGGGCGAACCGATGCGCCTTCAGCACGGCGCCCAGCGGGTGTTTCAGCGCGACGTGGGCGACCTCGTGAGCCAACGCGCCAGCCAGTTCGTCCTCGGTCTTGCAGCTTGCGACGAGGTCGCGGGTGACGAAGATGAAACCGCTTGGCAGGGCGTAGGCGTTCACCGCCGCCGGTCCGTCGAGCACGGCGAAATGGTAGCCGTGGAACAGCTCCGGCCGGTCGCTCGCAAGCGCCAGCGTTTGGCCGATGGTGTTGACGTAACCCGTCAGCTCGGCGTTCGGATCGACCGGTCGGGTAGCGAGCAGCGTCGCCGCAGCGGTTCGGCCGAGGTCATATTCCTCCGCCTCGGTGAACGGCCGGTTCTCTTGGATGACATCGACGCCGCGAACGAGCGCGTTTCGGAGCCGACCGGTGTTCACCGTTTGGCAACCGGCGCTGGTCGAGATCAGGCCGAGCGCGGCGGCAGCGGCAACGAGAGCGGGGCGGAAGGGCATCACTTCGGTTGCGCGGTCGGTGTCGGGGCCAGTGTCGTCGGCTTGAACTCGCCGAGCTTGCCCGTCTGGCGGAACGGTTTGAACGCGGTGTACGGGTCGGCGCTGCCGGAGGCCGGCGAGGCTTCGATTCGGTCCACCTGATCATAACGCAACTCAGGCTGCGCTTGCTTCAAGGTGTCCTCAACGGCGGCGTTGCCCGCGAGGCCGCGCGTCGCTGCTGCCGCGTCGCTGCCGCCGGTGGCCTGACCGCGACCTGCCACAGCGGCCACACGGCCGATGCGCGACGCGACCGCGACCGACGATTGGGCCAGATAGCCGGTTCCGCGAGCGGTGCGGACGTAGAGCCACGACCCTTGCGTCCGCAGGATCGTCACCGTCTCGTTTTGCCGCAGCGTCGCCACTGGTCGACTGAACGCGTTGGCCGACTGGCGCAGCACCGCCGTCGCCGTCCGCACGACCGGATCGCCAGCCGCGACGACTCGAACCGCTGCGCGGCTCGGCAACGGCTTCGCCATCGGCGCGGCCCCGATCATCAGCACGCCCATCAGCAAAGGGCGGATCGTTAAGCGAATGTTCATAAGAGGCTATCAGCTAACGGCAAGAGAACGGCAACAGAAGCTATCGGCGGCGGCGGTGGCTCCGTTCATGGATTCTGCGGCAGCGGAACGGGCGCTGGGCTTCGCCCGTGCCTACCGCCCAAGCTCACCACGAACGGAGAGTGGACGGCTGATTCACGCCATGTTCGAGAACAGCAACCGACAACGGAGACCGGCAAGAGCGCCGCGCTGCCGTTTCATCATTCTCTTCACTTCGTCGTCATCCGATACACCCCGTCCCAGTCGGTGGGCGGTGGGGCGAGGCGGAGGTCGGCGATGCGCGCAAGATAGGTGCGAGACGGGCCATCCGTGGGGGCGAAAGCCAGCGCTCGGGTGAAAGCCGACTCGGCGCCTTCCCAATCGCGTGCCCGATAGGCGGCGAGTCCGGCGGCGAACGCTTCGAACAGCCGCGCTTGCGGTCCGCTCAACTCGCCTTTTCGGGCGAAGAGTTCGTAGATCCGCACCGGTTCCGTCTTGCCCTTGACCGCGATCAGGTCGAACTCGCGCGCCTCGATGTGGGTTTCGGCGGCGCGATAAGTCGACTGGGCGATCAGGATGCTCGTGCCGTAGGCCTTGTTCGC
>JBBSVG010000232.1:0-5251 GCA_038233775.1 Bacteroidota bacterium
TCCGTTCATGGATTCGACAGGCTCACCACGAACGGAGACTTGCTTCGCCTAAACTCTGATTTTCAAGGCTTAAACGATCTTGAAGCAGCGCGGCGACGAGTCCGGCGGCGGTGTGCGGATCGGCCTCGGCATCGGGCGGGCGACCGGCGGCGACGAGCGCGGCGGCCGTGCGCGGCCCGATGGCGGCGACTCGAACCGCCGCCAGACCAACCAAACTGCCCAGCGCGTCGGTCCACGAGCGAACCGTCGATGGCGAGGTGAACGTCACCCAATCGACGCCCCGAGTCAGCGCGGCGCGGATCAGACCGGCGGCGGCGGGTTCGGGTCGCGTCTCGTACACGACCGGATCGGCGACCGTCGCGCCCAACGCTTCAAGCGCAAGTTGCAACTCGGGCGCGGCCAGATTTCCACGCGGCCAGAGCACCGAATCGCCCACTTTCAACCCAGCGGCGACGAGCGCAGCGGGCAGCGCGGCGGCGGTCGATTCGTCCGGCAGCGCATCGACCGAGCAACCGTAAGCGGCCAGCGCGGCGGCGGTCGCCGGACCGACGGCGGCGAGCTTTGCCCGATCCAGCGTTCGGCCGTCGCGACCAACCGCGTGCAGCGCCGACATGAACGACGTGACCGCGTTGGCCGAGGTAAACACGATCCACGAGAACCGCCCAGCGGCCCGAATCGTCTCGTGCGCGGCGCTCGGAAACGCGACTGGTTCGATCCGAATCAGTGGCACCGCAATCGGCGTAAACCCGGCCTCGCGCAGCCGAGCGATCAACTCGTCGCCCTGCCCTTCCGCCCTCGTGACCAGAACGTTCATTTTGCCATAACGGCTATACCGGACACACTCTGCGAGCAACCGCCCCCCACCGGGGGACAGCCGGCGACAGCCGAGCGGGGGGCGTCGTTGAGTCAGCCGGGCCAACCACGACGCCCCTCCGGCGCTGTCGCGCCATCTCCCCGGCGGGGAGGGGTTAAGAAACCGGCAATTCCGCGCTATTTCGACAGCCGGGCGGTCAGCCGCCGCTTGGCTTCCGGCCACTCGTCGCGCAGCAGGCTGAAATAGACGGTGTCGCGCAGGCGGCCCGACTCGGTGACCATGTGGTGCCGCAGCGTCCCTTCCTCGGTCGCGCCGATCCGGGCAATCGCGGCGCGGGAGCGGGCATTGAGCGCGTCGGTTTTCAGCTCGACGCGGTTCATCGCCAGCTTCTCGAACGCGTGCGTCAGCATCAGCAGCTTCGCTTCGGTGTTGACGGCGCTGCGCTGCCACGGCGCGGCGATCCACGTCCAGCCGATCTCGACCCGACGGTGCGCCGGTTCGAGGTTGCCGAATCGGGTCGAGCCGACCACCGTCCCGGTCGCTTGCTCGATTGTCGCAAACGGGATCGCCCGGCCCGCCTCGCCGTCGGCCAGCGCCGACTCGACGTAGCGGCGCATCCCGGCCGCGTCCGTGATCTGCGTCGGAATCAACCGCCAAAGCTCGGGATCGAGTCCGACGGCGACCAAACCGGGCAGATGCTCCAGCGACAGCGGTTCGAGCCTGACGAAACGGCCGGCGAGCGTCATGTTCCCTCTCGGTGAAAGACGTTGTGGCCGACGGATTCGTCGCTCGGCAGCGTCCGCGAATCGGTCAGCAATCGCGCCGCGCCGCGACCGATCAAGTCGTCGGCGAGCTTCTCTCCCAGCGATTCGGCCTCGGCAATGTCGCCCGAGATGCGGCCTTCGATCATCGTCTGGCCGTCGAGCGACAGGACGCGGCCGTGGAGCGCGAGCCGCGAGCCGTCGGCCCGACCAAGAGCGGCGATGGGGACTTGGCAGCCGCCTTCGAGTCGATGCAGAAACGCCCGCTCGGCGGCGGTTTCGGCCCACGCGGGCTGATCGGTCAGCGGTTCGAGCAGCCGGGCGATGTCTAAATCGTCGGTCCGAACTTCGATCGCAAGCGCGCCCTGACCGACGGCTGGAAGCGAGAGGTCGGTCGGCAGGATCGACGCGATCCGGTCGCCCAGCCCGAGCCGCTCAACTCCGGCGCGGGCCAAGATCATCCCGGCGAGGTCGGCGTGCTCGTCGAACTTGCGAAACCGAGTCGCGAGGTTGCCGCGAATGTCGTCGATGACCAGATCGGGCCGCCGCGCCAGCAGTTGCGCCCGGCGACGGAGCGAACTCGTCGCGACGTGGGCGCCGGTCGGCAGATCGTCAAGCGTTGCGGCGGACTGTTTGGCGATCAGCACGTCCTCGACGGCTTCCCGGTCGGCGACCGAACCGAGCCGCAGACCGGCGGGCAACCGCGTCGGCAGGTCTTTGAGCGAGTGGACGGCGAGGTCGATTCGGCTGTCGAGCAGCGCCGCTTCGATCTCTCTGGTGAACAAGCCTTTGTCGCCGATCTGGGCGAGCGGGACATCGAGAATCCGGTCGCCGGTCGTGTGGATGATCTGGACGGCGACCGTGATGCCGGGATGCAGCGACACGAGCCGGTCGCGGACCCAATGCGCCTGCCACAGCGCCAGCGCCGAGCCGCGCGTGCCGAGGATGTAAAGCGATTTCAGCGGACTGCTCACGACTCGCCTCCGCCCTCTTGGCCGTCGTCGTCCAACCCGAACAGGTCGCGGACCGACTCGATTCGGGTCGCGTCGCCGGTCGCGGCGTAGGCGCGAAGCTGGGCCAGCGGCAGGTGCAGCAGCTTCTTGACGAGCGCACGGGTCATCAGTTCAAGCGCCTCGTGATCGTCTTGGCGGAACCGTTTGAGCTGTTTGGCGACCTCCTGCCGCCTGATCCGCTCGAACTGCCGGGTCAGATCGCGCAACGTCGGCGTCAGTTCGAGTTGCTCCAGCCAGCCGAAAAAGCCGGTTCGTTCTTCGGCCAGAATCTTTTCAACCGACGGGACTTCGGCCAAGCGGCGGGCGAGGTTTTGCTGAACCAAGCCCTGGAGATCGTCGATGTCGTGCAGAAAAACGTCGTCGATCCGGCGAATCTCGGGGTCGAGATCGCGCGGAACGGCAATGTCGATCATGACCAGCATTCGGCCGCCGCGAGCGGACATGGCGCGGCGCACGTCGTCGGCCGTGACCAGGATCTCCGGCGAACCGGTGGCGCTGACGACGATATCGACCTCGCTTAGATGCCGACCGAGCGCTTCGAGCGGAACCGCCTCGGCGCCGACCCGCTCGCTGAGTGCCGACGCCCGCTCGGCGGTTCGGTTGGCGATCAGCAGCCGACCGATCCCTTTGCCGGTCAGGTGCCGCGCCGCCAATTCGCCCGTCTCGCCCGCGCCGATGACGAGCGCCGAGCGCCGCCGCAGATCGCCGCAGATTTTCGCCGCGAGTTCGGCCGCCGCGAGCGAAACCGACACGGCGCCTTGCCCGATCTCGGTTTCGGTTCGCGCCCGTTTGCCCGCCCGAAACGCCGTCTGGAACAGCCGATTCAGCACCGCGCCGGATGCGCTCGCTTGGGCCGACGCGGCGTGGGCGGCGCGGAGTTGGGCCAGAATCTGTCCCTCTCCGAGCATCATCGAATCGAGTCCAGCGGCGACGCGGAGCAGGTGCGTCACGGCCGCCTCGCCGTGGAGCAAATACAGATGCGAGCGGTCGAACGCCGCGTTCGGGGCGTGTCGGCGGAGCAGCCCGATCAGCGATTCGGCCCCAGCGGCGACGTCGGCCGTCGCGAGATGGGCGTAAAGCTCGGTCCGGTTGCAGGTCGAGATCAGCACCAACTCGCGGATCAGCGGGCCGGTCAACCCATCGGTCAGCGCTGCGAGGGCGGCGTCACCGTCGAGCGCGGCGCCTTCGCGGACCTCGACCGGAGCCGAGCGGTGGTTCATCCCCACAAGCACAAGCGGCCCCGCCGCACCGACAGGCGGCACGCGCTCGGTCGGTTGGACGAGGCGAAGCTCGGGGCGACGGTCAGCCGAAGGCATGGAAAGACGAGAGCAACAGGTTGACGGCCAGCAGCGAGACGAGCATGACGACGAAGCCGCCGAGCGAGAGGTACGCGGTGCGCCGCCCGAGTCCGCCGGGCCGCAGCCGGACCGCGACGCAGGCGGCCAAGATCAGCCACGTCAGCGATCCGGCGAGGAACTTCGGGTCGGACAGCCAGCCCGGCCCGACCGCCCGCGCCGCCCAGACCGCACCAACGACGAGCGCGACGGTCAGCGAGACGAACCCGGCCAGCGCGGCTTTGTAGTTCAGTTCGGCCAGCGTCGCGAGGCTGGGCAGTCGGCTGTAGATCAGGCCGAAGTGGCTCGCCTTCAACTCGTGATAGAGCATCAAATACAGCAGCCCGTACACGGCCGAGATCGCGATTCCGGCGTACCCGAGAATCGCGCTGGCGACGTGAACGCCGAACATCGGCGAGCGGAGCAGCGGACTCAACTCGACGACCGGTTGGATGAACAGCGACGAGACGGTTTGGAACAGGAACACCAGCGCGACGATGAAGAACCCGGTCGCCCGCTCGCCGATTCGCGTCTCGACGTAGAGATAAACGAGGACGATCCCGAGCGCCGTCGCGCTGAGCGCTTCGAACACGGTCGCAAACGGCAGATGCCCGTAGATCGTCGAGCGGAGCACGAGTTCGGCCGCGTGGACAAAGGCGGCGAGGCGCAAGGTCGGCGGACCGATCCGGCGGGCGACGGCGTCGTCGCGGAAGAAGATCAGCAGGTACGCGAACCACGCCCCGGCGTAGAGCACCGGCAAGAGCGTCGAGAGCGCGTGGACGGCGAGGGACATCGGCGAGGGAAACCAGTCGTGTCGGGAAGCGCGCCGACCGAGCGCAACTTGGGTGCCCGGCTCAACGGTCGGTCGGTTCGCGGCGACGGAGCAGGAACCAAAGCGCGATCAGCACGGCCGCGAGCGCGAGCCAGCCGTAGGCCAATCCGCCGAGCGAGTAGCCGAACACGAGCACCGCAACGGCCAGCGCGGCGAGGGTCAGCGCAACGGTCCAAGTGAACATGGGCAGCAGGGTTTCAGATGAACGAGCCGTTTCCGAGAATGATTCGCCGGTGCAACCGGCGTCGATCACCTACACGTCCCTCTACTCAATTATTTCCACCCAGTATTTACACATCATGCTATCAGAATATGACAATCTAACCGAAATTTCATAACGATCCTTCTTGTAACGTAATGTTTGCTCAGGATATGGAGCAATTGCCGTCCATCCTTTTTCTTTAAACTGAGAGGAATAGTATTTTACTATTTTATGGCAATCGCAATTAATTTCGTACTTACTGGATCTTAGCGACGATCCAACCCTATTGATTTCA
>JBBSVG010000233.1:0-5246 GCA_038233775.1 Bacteroidota bacterium
GCTGCCGAACGTCGGCCGCGTTGCCACCGATTCGGACTGGCGCGACGCGCACGACACGATCCGGGCGATGCTGATCGGCGCCGCGCGGCTGCCCGAACCGGTGCCGCTGCCCGACGATCCGGCTGCAACGACGGGCATCGCCGAGCAAGCCCGAACGCTGCCGGTGCCGCTGAGTCTGGTCGTCGCGCCGGAGTTGTGGGCGGTCGCGTATCTGGCGCCGGACGACGGTCGCGCCGCCGGGTTGATCGAGTCTTGGCTGGCCGACCGGTTCACGCTGGTGCTCAGCCCGACCCACGCCGACGCGCTCCGCGCCTTGCTGCCCGACGGCGGCGAGCGGTTGGTTGGGTTGATGGCGACGAGAAGCCGAGCGGTGCCGCCGGTGTCGAGCGGCGTGTCGGGACTGGTTGAAGCGGCGGCGCTCGGGCTGGCGTCGGCGGTGGCGATGGAGACGGGCGCGGCGCTGCGGGCGCGGCTGGGCGGCGAAACGATGGTCTTGCCGTGGCCGACGGTCGCGGCGCGGGTGCAGCGCGACGGGCGGCGGTGAGCGACGGTCTAACCGAAAGCAGAGCAGATGGCGAAGATCACGATTGACGGGCAGACCTTCGAGGTCGATGACAAAAGCACGATTTTGCAGGCGGCCGGCGCCAACGGCGTCGCCATCCCGCATTTCTGCTACCACCCGACGCTGAGCATCCCGGCCAACTGCCGGATGTGTTTGGTCGAAGTCGGCACGCCGAAGATGGACCCGGCGACCAAGCAGCCGGTGCTCGACGCCGACGGCAAGCCGACGATTGCGTGGATGCCGAAGCTGCAGACCTCGTGCTCGTCGCCGATCTCCGACGGGATGGTCGTCAAGACGCAGATGTCGAGCAAGCTGGTGGCCGACGCGCAGAAAGGCGTGCTCGAGTTCATCCTGATCAACCACCCGCTCGACTGCCCGATCTGCGATCAGGCCGGCGAGTGTCCGCTGCAGAACTACACCTACGAATACGGTCCCGGCGCGACCCGGTTCGACTACGACAAAGTCCACAAGCCGAAGCGCGTCGTGCTCGGCCCGAACGTCGTGTTCGACGCTGAGCGGTGCATCAACTGCACCCGCTGCATCCGTTTCTGCGATGAGATCGCCAAATCCCCGCAGTTGACCGTGGTCAACCGGGGCGACAAGAACTACATCGCGACCTTCCCCGGCGAGGAGTTGGACAACGCGTACTCGATGAACGTGATCGACCTCTGTCCGGTCGGCGCGCTGACGAGCCGCGATTACCGCTTTCGCGCCCGTGTTTGGGAGATGAGCGCGACGCCGAGCGTTTGTTCGGGCTGTGCGCGCGGCTGCAACACGAACGTCTGGGTGCGCGACAACCAGATCATGCGGTTGACCCCTCGCCAGAACGATCAGGTCAACGGCTACTACATGTGCGACGCCGGTCGGTTGGACTACAACTGGGTCAACGCCGAGCGGGTCGATGGCGCGTTCGCTCGCGGTGACGGCGGCGGTGTGCTCGAACCGGTTTCCTACGAAACGGCGCTCGGGATCGTCGCCAACCGGCTGCGCGGCGTCGCGGCCGACCGAATCGCGTTCGTCTCGTCGGGCCACGCGACCAACGAATCGCTGTTCGCCTTCGCCAAGATGGCCGGAACGCTCGGCGTCGAACTGCTCGATCTGGTCCCGCACGAGCGCGGCGAAGACGATCATCTGTTGCTTCGGGCCGACAAGACGCCGAACCGGACCGGCGCGATGCTGATGGGCGCCGGCGACGGGTCGCAGATCGGCGCGCTGATCGAGCGGATTCGGTCGGGCGCGGTCGAGGCGGTCGTCGTGCTGGAGGACGATCTGACGGTCGATACCGGGCTGACCGAGGCCGATCTGGCCCGCATCCCGTTCTTGGTCGTGATGGCAACGAACACCTCGGCGACGGTCACGGCGGCCAGCGTCGTGCTCCCGGCGGCGACGTTCGCCGAGCAGACCGGTTCGTTCACCAACTTCGACGGCGTCGTGCAGAAGTTCCGCCCGGCGGTCATGCTGAAAGGGCTGTCGCGGCAGCTCAACCCCGATCTGGTCATGAGTCGGCTCGACCGGCACGCGACCGTTTGGGATTCGTGGCAGAATGAGGACAAGAAGACCGACGCCCGCCCGTCGTGGCAGATGCTGGCCGACCTGTCGGTGCTGCTCGGCAAGCCGTTCGGCTACAACCGGGTCAAGCAGGTGATGGACGAGATCGCCGGGTCGGTCGCGGCTTTCTCGGGCGTCTCGTACAAGGCAATCGGCGACATCGGGATGAAGGTTCCGCTGCCGACGACCGCTGGCACGGGCGAGCCGGTCGGGGCGTAAGCGGTACAGGTGGCGATCCAACAGCGCATTCTCGAGAACGGTCTGAATCTGAGTCCGACCCTGACCTCGCTCATCCTGATGGCTGGCGTGCTGTTCGTCGTGCTGACGGCGGCGGCCTACACGATCTGGGTCGAGCGCCGCGTCTCGGCGTGGATTCAGAACCGCGTCGGGCCGAACCGGGTCGGTCCCGCCGGGCTGCTGCAGCCGCTGGCCGACGTGATCAAGCTCGTGCTGAAAGAGGACATCATCCCGGTCAACGCGAACAAGGCGATCCACTCGGCGGCGCCGGTCATTTCCGTGCTGGTCGCCGTCGCGACGTTCGCCGTCATCCCGGTGGCGCGCGGGTTCGTCATCGCGGATGTGAACATCGGCGTGCTCTACATTCTGGCCTTGACCTCGCTCGGCGTCTATGGCGTGACGCTGGCGGGCTGGTCGTCGAACTCGAAATACTCGCTGCTCGGCGGGCTGCGCTCGTCGGCGCAGATGATTTCCTACGAACTGAGCATGGGGCTGGCGCTCGTCGCCGTGATCCTGCTCTCCGGTCGCGGCGACGCCGGGACGACGGTCGGGTCGCTGACGATGACGCAGATTGTCGAGTCGCAGACGGCGAACCCATTGGGCTGGAACCTCGTCCTACAGTTCTTCCCCGGCTTCTGGATCTTCTTCACGGCGGCGTTCGCGGAAACGAACCGACTGCCGTTCGATCTGCCGGAAGCCGAGCAGGAACTCGTCGGTGGCTACCACACCGAGTATTCGTCGATGAAGTTCGCCCTGTTCTTCGTCGCCGAGTACATCAACATGGTCGTCTCGTCGGCCGTCTTGGCGACGCTGTATTTGGGCGGTTATCAGTTGCCGATTGGCCGGGCAGCCGACCAATTGCTCGAAGCGTGGATGACGACCCACGTCGGCCATTGGGCCTACACCGGCGCACAGATTACGGCGTTCGCCCTGAAGACGTGCATCTTCATCTTCATCTTCGTCTGGGTCCGCTGGACGTTGCCGCGCTTCAAGTACGACCAGTTGATGAACCTCGGCTGGAAGGCGATGCTGCCCTTGGCGCTACTGAACGTGTTCCTCACGGCGACGATGGTCCTCATTACCGGCGGCAACCTGTGGGCGATGCTGCCGTTCGTCCTGATCAACGCCGTCATCACCGGTGGCATCGTGATGGTCGCCAGCCGCCACAACTCGACGCTCTCGCCGGTGCAGCGGGCGCGGCTCGAGCGTCGCGACAAGGCGAAGCAGTTGCAGCCCAACGAGACGGTCTAAGCGAGAGTATTTCTCATGGCGATTCGCATCACGCAGGTCGATCCGAAGCTGAGCAAGGATCTCAATTTCTGGGAGCGGATGTATCTGCCAGAGATCCTGAAGGGGATGGCCTATACCTTCAAGCAGATGTTCCAGCCGACGTTCACCCGGCAGTACCCGGAAGAGCAGTGGATTCCGCCGGCCTCGTTCCGGGGGCGCCCGGTGCTCGTGCTGGAGGAATCGACCGGCGTCGAGCGGTGCGTGGCGTGCGGCCTGTGCGCCCGAGTCTGTCCGCCGCTGGCGATCTTCGTCCAAGCCGACGAGACGCTGCTGGAGAAGGAACGGCGCCCGGCGATCTTCGAGATCAACATGCTCCGCTGCATCTTCTGCGGCTTCTGCGAGGAAGTCTGCCCCGAAGAAGCCATCGTCATGAGCCAAGAATACGGCCTGTCGTTCACCGACCGGTCGCAGGCGAAGTTTCAGAAAGAGCAGTTGCTGATCCCGTCGGCGCAGTTGAAGGATCGGCTCGATTTTCTGCACGAGTACAAGGACGCCGAGCGGAACCGGCTGGCCGAACAGGTCGGCAAGGTCACCGGGCCGCACGTCCCGATGGTCGATTCGCAGATCATCCCGGTTCAGCCCTGACGGCTGACCTGTTGCCGTCCGACCCGCCGAACGCCCGGTGCCGCTCTGGCTCGGGCGTTCTTCGTTCCACCCGATTTCGCGCCGATGGACACGACTTCGATCATCGAACTGATCCCGCTGGGGCTGATCTGGCTGTTCGTTTTTCTGTTCTCGACGACGCTGCACGAGGCGGCGCACGCGTGGGCGGCCAAACTCGGCGGCGATCTGACGGCCTATCACGGCGGCCAAGTCACGCTCAACCCGGTCCCGCACATTCGCCGCGAGCCGTTCGGGATGGTCCTGCTGCCGATCCTGAGCTTCTTCGGCTCGGGCGGTAGTTGGATGATGGGTTGGGCCTCGGCCCCGTTCGATCCGGTCTGGGCGCACGAACACCCGCGCCGGGCGGCGTGGATGGCCGCAGCCGGACCGGCGGCGAACCTGCTGCTGATGCTCGTCTCGGCCGTGCTGATCCGGCTCGGGATGCTGGTCGGCGTGTTTGAGCGAGGCGTCGGGGTCGGCAATTTCTTCACCGGCCAAATCGTCGCCACGCTCGGCGGACCGTTCGAACCGTTGGCGACGGTGCTCAGCCTGATGTTCATGCTCAACGTGCTGCTGTTCGCGTTCAACCTGATCCCGCTCCCGCCGCTCGACGGCAGTTCGGTCATCACGCTGCTCATGCCCGATTCGCTGATCCGGCGTTACACGCAGATCGTGCGGCAGCCGATGTTCAGTTTGGTCGGAATGATCGTCGCGTTTCGGTTCGGCTTCCGCCTCGTCCTACCGGCGCTGCTGCTGGCAAAAAACCTGTTGTTCATCGGAATCTGACCCACCGGAGCCGTGTCATGGCGCTGAACCGATTTCGCCGCAAGCCGCCGCCCGAAGCGGACGAGGACGCCGTCCCACGCTCCGCGCCGCGAGCCGGGGCGGTCACGCGGCTCGAGCCGCAGCGGCGCAACCGCGACCGGATCAGCGTCTATCTCGACGGCGAGTTCGCCTTCGGCCTCCACGGCGAGACGGTGCTGACGGAGCATCTGCACATCGGCGA
>JBBSVG010000234.1:0-5229 GCA_038233775.1 Bacteroidota bacterium
GTCCCCCGCGCGAAGCCCCAATTTTCAGCCCCGAACGCCGATGCAACTGACGATTCATCAAGTCGATGCCTTCACCCGCGAGCCGCTGACCGGCAACCCGGCGGCGGTCGTCCCACAAGGCAGCGAGCAACTCTCGGAAGCGCAGATGCAGCGAATCGCGACCGAGATGAACCTGTCCGAGACGGCGTTCGTCCTGCCGCCGACCGATCCGACGCTGGCCGATCTGCGGCTGCGCTGGTTCACGCCCGCCTGCGAAGTCCCGCTCTGCGGCCACGCAACCATCGCCACGTTCCACACGCTGGCCGCGCTCGACTTGCTGACGGTCGGCGCCGGGATCGATCTGCGGCTCGAGACGTTGAGCGGCGTCCTGCCGATCCGGGTTGAGCCGAGCAGCGACGGCGTGACCGTGCGAATGGGGCTGCCGACGCCGACGTTCAGCGAGCGAAACGACCTGCGCGAACCGCTCGCAGCGGCGTTCGGCGTCGAACTTGACCCGAGTCAACCGGTCGAAGTGACAGACCGGGGCTACGTGTTCGCGCCGGTGGCCGATCTGGCGACGCTGCACCGAATGACGCCCGACATGACCGCACTCGTCGCCATCGACCGGGCGCACGGACTGTGGGGATTTACGCCCTACACGACCCATTCGACCGATCCGGCGGCCCACGGCCAGAGCCGGTTCTTCGCGCCGGGCCACGGCGTCGATGAAGACCCGGTCACCGGCTCGTCCAGCGGACCGCTCGGCGTGCTGCTCCACCGCCACGGCCACGCTCCGACGCCCGTCGAAGGCGTCGTGATGCTGACCGTCGAGCAAGGCCAGGCCATCGGTCGGCCGGGCCGGATGGATGTTCGATTTACGGTCGGTCCGGCCGGCGAGATCGGCGCACTGTCGATCCTCGGCCGCGCCGTGACGGTGCTGACCGGCACGCTTCACCTCCCAACCGAGTCCCGCCTGTGACCTTTCGCCTTCGCCTCGCCCTCGCCGCCCTGAGCCTCGTTTTCGTCCGCTCGGCCGCCGCGCAGAGCACATTCGAGCCCGGCCAGACGGTGCCGATTCGTGGAATCGAGTTCGTTCGCGGCTCGGCGACGCTGACCCCGTCGGCCGAACTCGCCGTCCGCGAACTGGCCGCGACCTTAACGGCGCTGCCCGAGGTTCGGCTGACGATTCGGGCCGCCCTCGTCGGCACGGCCCCGGCGGCGCAGAAGGCCGCGCTGGCCCGTGCAACGGCGATCAAGGCCTCGCTCGTCGCCGCCGGCGTCCCGGCCGGGCGACTGACGACCGAAGCGGGCGCCGCGCCGACGAGCATCGTCGCCGTCAACACCGCGACACCGGGTGCGCCGGTCACGGTGCGCGGCGCGGTCACGGCCGAGGTGCGACCGGGCTGGTCGCTGCTCTGGTCGCCGCTGACCGCCGGGGCGCGGGTTGCGCTGCCGCTGTCGGTGCGGACCGGTCCGCAGGGATCGGTTTCCCTCGCCGCCGGGGTCGCCGATCTGCTCGTCGGACCGAACTCGGAACTGGGCGTTGGCTCGGACAGCCTGCTCGTCCGGCTCGGTTCGGTCGATTTTGCCGCATCCCGACCGTTGGCGGCGCGGCTGTTCGACGGTCGGCGCACAACGGTCGGCATCCCGAGCGGCGCCGTCGGATTCGTTACGGCCGACGGCCACGCGGCGGCCTACGCCGGGACGCTGACGATGACCGATCCGGGGTTCGGCGTCGAGATCGAGATCCCGACCGGATCGGGCTCGCGCTCGTCCGCTATCGGTCCATCGATCCTCGAACTGCCCCGAGTGCCGACCTTTCAACCGCTGTCGGACACGCTCTCGGGTGAGCGGTCGCCGGTGCCGGTCACGTTCCGCTGGCGCGGCGGTCGCGCCCGAATCGAGCTTGCCGCCGATGACGCCTTCGCTGCACCGACTGTCGCCGCGCTCGCCGACTCGGCCGCAACGGTCAATCTCCCGTTCGGCAGCTACACCTACCGGCTGCGCGGCGTCTCGAGCAACGGGCTGATTCTGGGTCCGTCGTCGCCGGTGGCCCGGTTCACGCTGCAACAGCGGGTCCGGCCGACGCGGCTCGCGCTCAGCACGCTGCCCGCGACCGGCGAGACCGACAACGTCGTCTTCGTCCGCGACGTGACGCTGCTCGGCGAGACCGAACCCGACGCCATCGTGACGATGGCCGGGCTGCTGATTCAGCTCGACCGACAAGGCCGATTCAGCCGACCGCTGCGGCTCAAGCCGGGACGAAACGTCTTCACCTTGCAGGTCCGCCGACCGGTCGGTCCGCCGATCAGCCGCGATCTCTCGATCACCTATCAGCCTTACCGCCGCAACCGGCTGACGGTCGGCGTCGCCTACGCGCTGCCGACGCCGCTGATCGACGCCTATAGCCTCGCGCCGATGGCGAAGTTCGGCGCACAGCGGCTCTACGGACCGCGCCGCTGGGTGGACATCTCGTTCCGGCTGGGCCAATTGTTCCCGCGCTCGAGCACGTCGATCCTCAAAACCCCGGTTGCGACGCTCGATCTGACCGCGTTTCAGACCGCGCACGCCCGGTTCGCGCCAGACACGCAGTTCTTCTACGGCGCCGGACTCGGGATCTTCTTCTGGCGCGCCGCCGCCGGGGGCCAGCGGCTGACCAAAGGCTACCAATTCGGCACCGGCAACGGCTCGCTCGTCGCCGTCGGCGGCGGCCGGTTCCGGTTGGGCCGCATCACGCTCGGCACGTCACTCAGCGGCCGTTACGTCTTCGCCGGCAACTTGGGCAACGACCTCAAAAACAAGGGCCAGTTCCTACTCGGCCTCGACACCGACATCCAACTCGCCTCGTTCTGAACGGAACGCGCTGTCATCCTGTCGGCGAAGCCGCCGCAGGTCGCGCAGCGAAGGATCTCACGGGGAACCCATCCCGACGCTGAATCGGCCTCGGCGTGAGGCCCTTCACTTCGTTCAGGGTGACAGGCAAAAGGGGCGAACAGCGTCGCGGTGAATCGACCCGGCCGGTCATGACGAAGGCCGTCGGTCGGGAGAGCGACGGCCTCCGGTGCGTTGAGACAGATGGTTCAATGCGACCAGTCGTGCAGCCCGTCGCGGTCGATCAGTTTCAGGATCAGCGAGGCCCGAATCGGCGCCCCGACGGCGGCGTAGCTGTACGCATTTCGCACCCGACGGGCGGCCGGGTCGAGCGCTTCGGCCCGGTCGGACATGACGGTTGCGATCCGGTCGCCCTTCTGAACCCGGTCGCCGACCTTGCGGTGCAGCACGATCCCGGCCGTCGGGTCGATCACGTCCTCTTTCCGCTGTCGCCCGGCGCCCAGCCCGATGGCCGAGAGGCCAACTTCAAGCGCCTGGATCTCCCGAACGATCCCGTCCTGCGCCGCCGTCACGTCGAGCTGATGCGCCGGTTCGCGGTACGAGGCAGGGTCGCGCAGCACCGAGCCGTCGCCGCCCTGTCGCTCGGCGAGTTTGACGAACCGATCCATCGCCCGGCCGCTGCGGATCGCCTCGCGGCAGAGGTCGATCCCTTCCGAGATCGATCCGGCCTTGCCGCCCAGATGGACCATCGCGCCGCCCAACACGTACGTCACCTCCATCAGATCGGGCGCGGCGTCCGAGCCTTGCAGGCACTCGACCGACTCCCTGACTTCGAGCCAGTTACCGACGGTGCGACCGAGCGGTTCGCTCATGTCGGTGATGAAACCGACCGTCCGCTTGCCGAAATCCTCACCGATGGCGACGAGCGTTTTGCCCAGTTCGGCCGCCTCGGGGAAGGTTTTCATGAACGCACCGGCGCCGGTCTTGATGTCGAGCACGAGCGCATCGATCCCCTCGGCCAACTTCTTCGACATGATCGACGAGGCGATCAGCGGGATCGATTCGACCGTACCCGTCACGTCGCGCAGCGCGTAAAGTTCCTTGTCGGCTGGCGCGATCTCGGCGGTTTGGCCGATCATCACGACGCCAAGTTCCTCGATCACGCGCTTGTACTCGGCGATGTCGAGATGAACGTTGAAACCGGGGATCGTCTCGAGCTTGTCGAGCGTGCCGCCCGTATGGCCCAAGCCGCGACCCGAGATCATCGGCACCGGGACGCCGCACGCCGCGACCATCGGGGCGAGAATCAGCGAGACCTTGTCGCCGACGCCGCCAGTCGAGTGCTTATCGACCTTGATCCCCGGAATCGCCGACAGGTCGATCACCTCGCCGGAGCGGAGCATGATCTCGGTCAGCGTGACGGTTTCCTCGCGGGTCATCCCGTTGAGGAAGATCGCCATCAGCAGGGCCGACATCTGGTAATCGCGGATCTCACCGGCCAAGAAGCCGTGGATGAACCCTTTCAACTCCTCGCGGGACAGCGCCCCGCCGTCTCGCTTCTTGGCGATGATCTCGGCTGGTGAATGCATAACTCTGAAATCTGGGGGAAATGACAGCGGGCAGCCCGGTTTTACCGGATGCCGACGAGGGTCCGAATGGCGGACAGCCGGACGACGAGCACGTCGCCGCGTGTGTTCGGGTCGAGCGAGCGGCCACGACCGTTGACGATGGCTTGTGGAAAGATCGTCAGCCGATAACTGGCCTCCAGTCCGACCGAAAAGCGGTTCGTGATCCACCGCTCGACCCCGCCGCCGAGCGCGGTGCCCCAGCCGGTCCGCCCGTCGCCGTTGCCGTTGACGAGTTCGTAGCGGCCGAGCGTGAACGAGCCGAACGGTTGGTAGCGGTTGCGGATATTGAACCGGTAGAGGCCGGTCAGGGTCACGCCGTTGGAGCCGAACGTTTGGTCGGGGTTGCGCCCGGTTTGGTCGGTGTTCTTGTGCGAGACGGTCACGTAGCCCGCATACAGGCTCCAGCGTGGCGAGATGCCGTAGCCGATCTGCAGGTCGAAGCCGAACCCCGGTCCGAGGTCGAACGGCAGCCCGCGCAGGTCGCGATGCACCGGCTCGGCGGCGACGAGATCGCCGCGTACTTTGAACCCGGTGTGGTAGAATTCCGGCTCCGGCAGCACATCGAGCACGCCCGGCAACGCGCCCTCGCCCTGCGCTCGGGCCAGCGACGCCGACCCGAACACCAACATCAGCGCCGTTAGAAGCCGCTTCACGAAAGCCCCCGACTGCCCGGTTTGACCGCCGTTCCGCCCGCTGCGCACAGCGGACACTCGGCCGGCGAGTAGGTCGTCACAGCCAGTTCGAGCAGCGACCGCTGTTGCTCGACCGGAAACCGGACCGCGCCGTTCGA
>JBBSVG010000235.1:0-5213 GCA_038233775.1 Bacteroidota bacterium
CACGGCGACCTCGGTCGGCAGCCCGGCGCACTTTCGCAGCAGCTCGAGCCCGAAGGCGTGAAACGTCCCCATCCACAGCCTCGGCGCGGCGTCCGGCGCGAACCGACCGACCCGGTCGCGGATCTCCTCGGCCGCCCGGCGCGAGAACGTCAGCGACAGGATTCGCTCCGGCTCGACGCCCGTGCCCAACAGATGCCGCAGCCGCCCGACGAACGCCCGCGTCTTGCCGGTGCCCGGTCCCGCCTCGATGAAAACGGGTCCGCTGACTGCTTGGGCCGCCCGTTGCTGGCTCGGATCGAGCGTCAACGTCGGCTCGGCCTCGGGCGGCGGCAGGTCGTCCAACAGATCGCCGACGAGCAGCGCGTGGACGAGTTGCTGTTGGACGACTGCGAGCGGAACGCCGACTCGGGCGGCAACCGTCGCCGCATCCATCCCGTCGGTCAGCGCCCAGCGGCGGAGCCGGTCGCTCGGCAGCAGCAGTTCTCTGGCGAACAGATTCGCCTCGCGCTCGAGCCGTTCTCGCGGCGAATAATCGGCGACGCGGGCCGACGCTTCGGCGGTCGGATCGGCCGTCGGGTCGAGTTGCGCGGGCGAGCAGATGAACGAACCGCTGTGCAACCAGAAATGGGCGTACTCGTGGGCCTGATGGCAGACCGCCAGCCGCGCCGGCGTGTCGCCGCCCGTCCAGATGACGCCGTTTTGCCGGTCGAGCACGGCCAGTCCGCCGTCAAGCAGCGGGTTGTCGGCGGCGACGGTTTCACGGAACAGACCGGTCAGTCCGTCGGCGATTTCGAGCAACTGCGCGGCGTGAATCGGGCCGTCCGAGTCATCGGGCAGCGCGGCACGCAGCTCGTCGTGGCGGCGCCGGGCGCGGGCGCGGAGGGAGAAGGCAGGGTCCACAGGCGGGGAAATCAGTCGGCGGCGAGCCAGGCGGTACGTTGCTGGGGCGTGAGCGAGAGGTCGGATTTGACAGCGTCGGCGAACGCGACCGGCTCGGATAGCTTCGGCGCGGCGTCCGAGCGGTACTGCGTCCCGGCGACGAGCGTCGGCGTCCCGGCGAGGAACGCGGCGACGGCGCTCGTTTCCCGTCCAATCGCCGCCGCCAATCGCTCAATCAGGCTACGCGGCACCGTCGCGGCGCGGAGCAGTCGCCGGTTGAGTTGAGCGACGAGGGCAAGCGAGAGGTCAAGTTGCCGAGCCAGCGCCCGTAGATCGAGTCCGGCCGCTCGGGCTGCTTCGACCAGATCGGTCAGCGGCGCCGGTTCCGCGTGCGCCGCCATCAGTTCGTCAAGCCGACGAAGACCGGTTTCGTGGAGCGCGTCGGGATCGAGGCCACGGGCTTGCAGCGCCCGGTCGGCGGCACCGGCTGAGGCGCTCTCGGCGTCGGCCAGCTCGCTCAGGAACCGGTCGATGCGGTCGGGACGGATCGGGTCGGGAGGCATGACGTGTCAGAGCGGGAAATCGGTGAAAGTCGGTCCCAGAAGATTCACGACCCGGCGAAACAGCTTGCGCTGCTGAACATAAACCTCGGCGGCGGACAGGCCGAGCGCGGCGGCGATGTCTCGCGGTTTCAAGTCGCGGAGCAGCCCGTCGAGGATCGCCGTCAGCACCGAATCGTCGGCCGAAACCTCGCGGGCAGCGCTGATGAACCGGTCGGTGCGCGCCTGTTGTCGCAGCGCATCGCGCTCAAGGGCGCTCGGGTCGCTATCTTGCCGCCACGGATCGCCGTCGGTCGCGTCGTCGAGCGGTTCGTCGAAGTCGTCGGCCGTCGTCTCGGGATCGAGCCGGTTCGTCGTCCGCTGTTCTTTCGAGTGGACCGCGTTGTAGAGCAGGCTATCGACGATGCTTTTGAGCGCGTCGAGCAGCGCCGGATGCTTTTGGCGGTTCCAGCGGCGCTCGCCGGAGAACAGCTTCTCGATGGCCGTGATGGCGAAATCGAGCGCGTCGTGTCCGGCGGGCAGGATCTCGCCCGACCCAGGCCGCCCGCGGTAGCGGTCGGCCGCGCCGTAGGTGTAGGCCGTCAGACGGTTGATCGTCCGCTCGCCCTGCCAATCGTGGCGGCGCAACTCGGCCAGCGTCTCGGGGTCAGCCGTCATCTCGCACGCCGTTGGGGTGGCCCTCACGGTTCACTGCTGAACCGTCGCGTTTTTGGTCAGCGGAATATACATCGACTCCGGCCGGTCGCAAGCTTATGAGTGCTGTCGCGTTTCAGGGCGAGTTGGGCGCCTACTCCGAGGCCGCCGTCCGGTCGGCGTTCGGGGGCGAGGCCGCGCCGGTGCCGTGCGAGTCGTTTCGCGACGTGTTCGAGGCGCTGTCGAGCGGTCGGGTCGAGCGGGCCGTCGTGCCGGTCGAGAACTCGCTCCACGGCTCGGTCCACCCGACCTATGATTTATTACAGCAGTTTCACCCGACGATCACCGGCGAGCGGACGCTGCGGATTCGACATTGCCTGCTTGGCCCACCGGGCGCGACGGCCGATTCGGTCCGCATCGTTCGGTCGCACCCGCAGGCGCTCGGGCAATGCGACGGCTACCTGCGGCGGCACGGCTACCGGGCCGAGCCGGATTACGACACGGCCGGCGCGGCGAAGCATGTCGCCCAGCTTGGCGACCCGAGCATCGCCGCCATCGCCGCCCGCCGCGCCGCCGAGGTGTACGGGTTGACGATTCTCGACAGCGGAATCGAGGACGCAGCGACGAATTTCACCCGGTTTCTGCTGCTCGCCGGTCAACCCGACGACGCGCCGAACCCGGTCGGACCGATGAAAACGAGCCTCGTCTTCACGCTCGGCGACGTGCCCGGCGCGTTGTTCAAGGCGCTGGCCGTGTTCGCGCTGCGCGACATCGACCTGCTGAAGATTGAATCCCGACCGCTGCGGCAACCGACCGACCCGCGCCGCGCCGCGCCGTGGCCGGTCGCGTTCTACGTCGATCTGCTGGCCGACGCCGACGGCGAACCGTGTCGCCGGGCGCTCGATCACCTGCGCGAGTTGGCGCCGCTCGTTCGGGTGCTCGGCTCCTACCCCGTCGGCCCCGTCATCGACGACGATCACCGGTAGGATTGCAGCGGATTAGGAACGCGCGGCGGCGGGTTGGACGCCGGGGCGGCGTCGCTTGAGTGGCGGGGACGCGACCCGGTCTGGGACGACAATCTCACCCGTTTCATCGTCGGTCGCAAGGGTCCGATGTTGGGCAGCAAACTCGCGGAGGCGGGCGTAGCTGTCGATTCCGGCGCGGGCGAACGGGCTATCGGCGTTGCTGAAATCGCTCACCGCCGTGTACTGGAGCACAACCTCGCCCTCGATATCCTGTGCATCGTCATGACCCGGCGCCCACAACTGGACGTAATCTTCGAAGAGACTGATTAAATAAATCATTGGACGGACTCCAGCGTCTGACGCATCAGGGCAGCGGCTCTGGGGAAGTTATGCACCAGATCCATCCCGGACAAGGGGTGACCGTTCAATTCCGCGAAGAGTTCAGCCAGGGTTTCTCTCAACCCTGTTGGCTGGCCCGCATAGTACGCCAACGCGTTGAGGTCTTCCGCCGGGGATGTGGTCCGAAGGTCATCGCAATCCGATTGCCATGCTTGCTGAAACTCGGCTCGGGCGCGAAGAGGGCGCCCCTGCCGACCGTCGTGACCGCTGAAGCTCAGGTCGAAGGCGTGACCGTACTCGTGGAACAACAGCGCGGTCGGTCGAGTCACCGGCATAGCCGACCTCGTGAGCCGATCACGGGTAGATTCGGCGATCACAATCTGTTTTCGCCGACGGACGGCGGGCATCTGGTCGTAGGTGTCCTTGCGCCAGCCGGTCGGCTTCTGGCCGCGCAGGTCGGGGTACAGATCAACGACGAACGGCACCCGTTCAAGCGTAAATCCGGCCGCCGCCACCTGTTGCCGCACACCCTCGGGTAATGCCGCCGTGGCCCGGTCGATCTGACGGTCGAACTCGGCTGACACGCTGAGCATTGGCTATGGTCAGCGGTAATATTGCAGTGGATTCATCTCGCAGTTGCATTCCTCGGCGATCTGGATGCCGGGGGCGAGCCGGTTGGCATCGCGCAGTTCGTAGAGCCGGGGAACAACCTTGTCGCGCAGATCCATCGGCGAGACGGGGTTGATGAAGATCGACGTGTTCCCCTCGAACCCGGCCGGCGTGTTGACGCGCCACTTGATCAGCACGCGCCACGGCATCCGGTACACGGCATCTCGCGGCGTGTAATACCATTCCTCGTTGCACGAGATCGTGTTGCCCATCGCCGCGTGGCAGGCGTGGACGAGGTCCGAGAAGCTACGAAGTTCAGCGTCGTTCAGCTCGTAGGGCCGACCAGCGCGGCTTTTCGAGTAGATCGCAAGCGCTGGGTAACGGTGCCCGATTCCGGCGTAGGCGATGGCGTGCTCGTTCTCGGCGAAGATCAGGTTGTGATGCGCGGCGAAGTTCGGCCCGTACTCGTTGAACACGTTGGCGTTGTCGCGGACCATCTTCATCTGGTTCTCGATGGCAACCGACCACGAATCGAGTCCGACGAGCTGCTTGTGCAGATGGTTCAAACTCGCTCCGGCGGGACGGAGCCAGTTCTGAAACGTCGAGATGTAGCGGATGTACCGGTTGTTGCGAAAGATGTCCTCCATCGCGTCGATGGTGAAGCGGTAATAGAGATAATGTTCGGCCGGGGTCATCTCGCCGGACGATTTTAGTTCGGAATCGTAGGTCGCGTCGTCGGTGAAATGGGTTTTGGCAAGAATCAACTCGTGTCCGCCGCCGAAGAACGCTTCCGCCATGCTCAGCTTGTCGCCGGTCGGCATGGCGACGATTTCCTTCGGCGTCCGACCGGCAAGATTGAGCTTGAAGTTGATCATTCGGACGACGTGCTCGAACCCGGCCTCGTCGGCCAAGTACGCATCGCGCCACTGCTGGTTCTTCGGCGACAAGCGGTAGTCATAGTTGTCGCGCCAGTAATCGAGCGTGACGATCTCGAACAGGTTGCCGACGCGGCGAAACTCGGCCGTCGTCTCGAACGCCCGGCTGGGCAAGACGTGGTCGAGCTTGACCGGATTGCCCGCCCCGTCGATCACCAGCCGACTCTTCTCCGGCGGCGTCTTGAGATAGTTCGCTTCGCAGAAATCGCAGTAATCCTCCGGCGAGTGCCGGACGACCGGCTCGGCGGTTTCCGGGATCGCGTTCGAGATCGGCTTGTTGCCGCGACCGGGCA
>JBBSVG010000236.1:0-5207 GCA_038233775.1 Bacteroidota bacterium
GCAGCAGCGCCCCCAGCAGCCCGACGTTCATCCATCCGCTTCGCATCATCCTGACTCCCTGTTTGATTTGCACCTGAACGCACCCGTCACTTGGGATGGGCGGACCTGTGGGTGAGTGTCACCCCTTGAGCAGCGAGCCCGACGCCCGGCGCAGCATCACGGCGTTGACCGCAACGATGATCGACGAGACCGACATCAGCAGCGCCGAGACTTCGGGGCGCAGCGAGATGCCGAACGAGGAGTAGAAAGCGCCGGCGGCCACCGGGATCGCCAACAGGTTATAGACGCTCGCCCAAACGAGGTTCTGCTTCATCTTGCGCACGGTGGCCTTCGACAGGATGATCGCGTTGGTCACGTCGAGTGGATCGCTTCGCATCAGGACGATCTTCGCCGCCTCGATAGCCACGTCGGTGCCCGCTCCGATGGCGATCCCGATATCGGCCTGAGCCAGCGCTGGCGCATCGTTGACCCCGTCTCCGACCATCGCAACGAACTGACCTTTCGCCTGCAACGCCTTCACATGGGCGGACTTGTCAACGGGCAGCACCTCGGCGATGACCTGATCGACCCCGACCTCGCGGCCGACGGCTTCGGCCACCTGCTGGTTGTCGCCGCTGAGCAGCACCGTGCGGATGTCACGGGATCTCAGCTCCGCCACGGCCCGTTTCGCCGACGGCTTGATCGGGTCGGAGACACCGACCACCGCCACGGCCCGACCGTCGACGGCCAGCAGCACGACCGTTCGGCCGGTTGCCAGCAGCCTGTCCAACGGCTCCTGGATCGGCCCCAACGGCACCTGTTCCCGCTCCATCAGCTTCGCGTTGCAGACCAGCACCCGGTGCCCTTCCACCGTCGCGATCAACCCATGACCGGCAACATTCTGCACGTCGGTTGCATCGGCCACCGGTGCCCCACGACGGTCGGCCTCGGCAACGAGGGCCAGCGCCAGCGGGTGGCTCGACTGCCGCTCGACGGCCCCCATCAGGCGCAGCGCCTCGGTCTCGTTCTCACCGGTTGCGACCGATAGATCGGTGACCGAGGGCTTGCCGATGGTGAGCGTCCCGGTCTTGTCGAACACCACCGTCGTGATCTTGGCGGCGCCTTCGAGCGTGGTGGCATCCTTGATCAGGATCTGATGCTTCGCCCCGACGGCGGTGCCGACCGCCACCGCTGTCGGTGTAGCCAGCCCGAGCGCATCGGGACAGGCGATGACGACGGCCGAGATGGCGAAGGTCAACGCCACAAGGAACGTGGCATCGGCCCAGACGTACCAAGCAAGGAAGGTCACGACACCGGCCCCGACCGCCAGTATGACCAGATAGGCCGCCGCCCGGTCGGCCAGCCGCTGTCCCGGCGCCCGAGACGCCTGTGCCGTGCGGACGAGCGCCGCGATCCGGGCCAGGGTGGTCTCCTCCCCGACGCCCGTGGCGCGGAAGCGGACCGATCCGGCACCGTTGACCGAACCGGCCACCAGCGCGTCCCCAACCGCCTTCTTCACCGGTTGGCTCTCGCCCGTAATGAGCGATTCATCGACCGACGTGGTCCCCTCGACCAACTCGCCATCGACCGGGACGCGGTCGCCAGCGCGCAGGACGACCATGTCATCTTTCACCAGTTGAGCGGTCGGTACGACTATCTCCTTGCCGTCACGAAGCACCCGTGCCTCCGACGGCACGAGGTCGAACAGCGCCCGCATGGCGTCGGAGGTGCCGCGCCGGGCCTTCATCTCCATCCAGTGGCCGAACAGCACGAAGCAGACGAGCATAGCCGCCGCTTCGTAGAACAGTTCAGCCGAGCCGATCAGGGTCAGATAGACCGAGGCGAGGTACGCGGCCAACACGCCGACGGCGATCAGCACCGACATGTCGAGTCGCCACCGCCGGAGCGCGCTCGCTGCCCCGGAGAGGAACATCCAGCCGCACCAGAACACGACGGGGGTCGTCAACCCCAGCAGGAGCCATGACCGGAGGCTTGGGGCGATGGGCAGGTGCAGGCCGATCATCTCGCCCATCGGGGAGATCAGCACGATGGCGATGGTCAGGGCCAGCGCGACCCAGAAGCGGCGTCGGATGTCGGCTTCCATCGTCGCCGCCATGGCCGGATCGCTCATGTCGTGCGCCATGCCGCCGCCATGTTCCCCGGAGGCGGCCGGCATCTGGTGCATGTCGTGCGCCGACATCGCCTTGTGCCCCTGGTGCTCGGATGGCGCCATCAAGGCGCGGCCGGGAACCGTCTGGCCCGACGTATCCTGGTGACCGGGGGCACCGGCTGGGTGACCGGACCCGGCCTGGGGCGCCGGGGGGCCGTGTCCGGGGCTATGACCGGCGTGGGCGTGCGCCGGTGCGGGGGCGGGGGGACTGGTGCCCGGCCGGGACGGAACCGGTGACGATGTGTGATCCATATAAGTACCTTAGAGGAGAAGAGTTAGGCCCGCATGGGCGAGGGGAACAACCCAAGCCGGAACTGAAACGTGTCGCTGATCTACGCTGCCCTGGTCTTCATCGCCTCGGCGGTTGGTCCGGCGAAATGCGCGTGTTGATCCAGCGGGAGTACGCGAAGCAGAGATATACCGACTTCCCGAAGTCGGACCCGCGCTCTGGCGGGGAACTCGACGGGTTCGTCATCTAGGCGTCGTCGCCTTCTGACGCCCACGGATTGCGTGTGCGGCGGGCTCCGCAGTCGGTGTGCTTCCCGCCGCTGGCTCAGGGCGGCACCGGCCAAATGGAAAACTCACGACCTATGGGCCAGATAAACACTCATCGTTGGTAGAACCGTGATCTGGACGATGGGAGACAGCCCAACGGTTTCTCCACCTATCCTCAGCGTGGGCATTCGGGAACTATAGGTCCATAGGTCGAGCGTCAGTGCCAGCCATTCTAATCCGATGCTCACCACGAATCCGCTGGCGAGTAAGCCCAGCCAAACTCGTCCATCTGGTGGCCTCAGGCGCTCGACTCCGAAAAGGAGCGACACCAACCCCATCACACCTACAACAATCAAGACATCACCGGCAATGGCGGCCCACATCCAGAGTGAGGCGCGCCAGAACCCCCATTTACTCATGTCGAAGAGAAAGACGCACTGGAAGAACTCCCAGCCAGCATTGAGCAAGAATCCGGTAAATGCGACTCGTGCATAAGGAGGCCACAAACGGGTTGAACGATCCATTGGAAGCCTCCGAAAATCGGCCGCTCTCATGACGCTGTACAGGACGTTCCGACCATAAAACAGGTCCCGCACATCTCCATGAAGGGATACCGATGGTCACTTCTGCCACCACCGCTCCGGTTCGATGGACCGCAACCCCTGAAACGGCGGCCGCCCACCGGCTCGGCGTCTCCCGCCCATTTCTCGTCCGACTGCTCGACACTGGCACCCGCCGCTGCGTCCGATCCGCCAAGATCGACGCTCACGCCCAACGCATGGCGGCACTCGATGAACTGAGCCACCGGCGTGTCCGGTTAGTGGGCATGGTCGGTGTCGCCATCGGCCCCGACTGTGAACCGGGCCGAAGCCGTCTGACCGTTGATCGGCACGTTGATGATCGCGGTGAAAACCGTGGCCCCACCGGGAACGGCACCCATCAGCCCGTTGCCCATCGGCTTCAGGGCGACCGTCTCTACCGGCTTGCCTTTGATCTGGACGAGCGCAGTTGCACCGGTGATCCCGGCGACCGGCAGGGGTTGCTCGGCTTTATCGAGCGGGTAAACCATCAGGTTCCCGTTGGTGAGCACGAGTTCCAAGTGGCCTGCGCCCGCCGTCTTGACCGTTCCGCCATGGGGCGAACCGTGGGCGTGCTCCTCACCCGCCTCGTCGTGACCGTCACCGTCGGGGTGGGCCTCTGCTGGGACGGTCGCCTGTTGGGTGCCCGGTGTGCTGTCACTCATGGTCGGGGTGGGCGACATGGGTTGGGTCTCGGAGGTCATGGTCTCGGTCGTCCGCTCGGTCGTTGTCTGCTTGTCGCCGCAAGCGGCCCAGCCGAAGGAGAGCGCGAGCAGCGGCGCGAGGGTCAGGGTCAATCGGCCGACAGATCGTGTGGATTTCATCGGGGCACCTTGTTGAGGGTTTGGGAGGATTGGGATGACCGGCACACGCCGGCGTCAGGGGAAATCAAACCGCTGCGAGGGTGATCGGGTGAGACTGCAGTCAGACCTCAAGACAGATGAACCGTTTGGGGCTCGACCCGTCTGGACCCGTCTGGGCGGACATCGACGAGGGCTTCACGCGGCCGACCCTCTGACGTTGACGCCGCCGAAAGCTCGTCGGTGGTAGCTTTGGTGGCGAGGTACGCATCCAGGGCGGGCTTACCGAAGCGGAAGAAAACCACCGGTGTGACGAAGATGTCGAGCAGCGTCGAACTGACCAGCCCACCGAGGATGACGACAGCCACCGGGTAGAGAATCTCCTTGCCCGGTTGTCCCTGAGCCAGCACCAACGGGATCAGCGCCAGCCCGGCCGTCAAAGCGGTCATCAACACCGGAATGAGTCGCTCGATGGAGCCACGGATGATCATTTGTTCGCTGAACGCTTCGCCCTCGACTTCCGCCAGATGGAAATAGTGGGAGATCATCATGATCCCGTTGCGACTGGCGATCCCACAGAGCGTGATGAAGCCGACGAGCGAGGCGATGGACAGCGTCCGGTCGGTCAGCAGGATGGCGACCACCGAGCCGATGAGGGCGAGCGGGATGTTCAGCAACACCTGTGAGACGATCCGCCCCGACCGGAAGTGGGCGTAGAGCACCAACACCATCCCGGCGAGCGAGAAGAGCGACAAGATCCCAATCAGCCGGGTCGCCGATTGTTGGCTCTCGAACTGCCCGCCGTATGTGACGAAATAGCCTTCGGGCAGCTTCACCTGCTCGGCGACCGTCCGTTGGATGTCCTTGACGGTCGAGCCGAGGTCACGGCCGGCCACGTTGGCCTGGACGACGATCCGCCGCTGGACGTTTTCCCGGCTCACCTGATTCGGCCCTGGGTCTTCGATCACTCGGGCGACGGCCGCGAGTGGCACCGCCCCCCCGACCGGCAGGGCAATTAGCGCTTGGCTCAACGCCTCGGGATCGCGTCGGGCGTCATCCCCATCGCGTCCTGCGCCTGCAGGAATTCGTCGCTGGCGCGACCAATCAAAAGTTTGCGCTGGCGCTCGAACAACTGCGCCCAGACAGTGTGGTCGACGGCGGTGTAGGCATCCCACGGCTGCTCTA
>JBBSVG010000237.1:0-5205 GCA_038233775.1 Bacteroidota bacterium
CATCTCGCTGCCGATGTTCCCCGAACTGACCGATGAACAGGTCGTCTACGTCGCCGACGTGGTGAAGGAGTACATGGCCCATGCGGTTTCCCCGGTATAAATGGGTGCTGGCGCTGGGCGATTACGCGCTGCTCGTCGGCGCGTTTCTCTTGGCGCTGAAGCTCCGGTTCCAGTTCGACATCGACCTGTTCCGCGTGGACGGGGGGATGCTCGTTGCGCCGGTGGTCGGGTTCTTTCTCGGCTATGCCCTGTTCTGGGTTGTCCTGTTCCAGCAGTTCAACCTGTACAAGATCAACGTCTTCCTGACTCGGGCCGAGCAGGTGATGGCGCTGTTTAAGGTCATCACCTACGGCATCCTCGGGCTGGCGCTGCTGTCGTTCTTCACCAAAGCGAGCTGGATCGTCAACAGTCGGCTGACGATTGCGATGTTCGGCGTAATCAGTCTGCTCGCACTGGGCACGTGGCGGATCGTGCTGTTCGGCCCGCTGTTCCGCTTCCTGGCGCACAACAACATCTACAAGCGACTGGTCCTGATCGTCGGTGCGGGCAAGGCGGGACAACTGATGGCGGCTAACATCGTCGTCGACCGCTCGCTTGGGCTGCAACTGGTTGGGTTTCTCGACGACCATGTGCCCGCCGGAACGGCGGCGTTCGAGCAATACCGGGTGCTGGGCAAGATCGATGAGATCGAGGCGATTGCCCCGGCGTACGGCATCCACGAGGTGATCGTTACCATCGGCAACACGTCGTACGAGCGGATGGTCCAGATCCTCGACGAGTGCCGGGCGACGAAGCGGACCGTTCGGGTCGCCTCGAGCCTGTTCGACATCATCCCGGAAAAGGTCTTCGCCGAGAAGTACGCGGGCGTGCCGGTCGTCGGCGTCAACCGCTCGTCGGACCGGATGCACCGGGTGTACAAGCGGGTGTTCGACACGGCTGTGGCGTCGTTGGCGCTGCTGGCGTTCTCGCCGGTGTTCTTGGCCGTCGCCCTCGCCGTCAAGCTGACGAGTCCGGGACCGATCTTCTTCAAGCAGACGCGCATCGGTCGCGACGGCAAGCCGTTCCCGTTCTTCAAGTTCCGCTCGATGTTCGTCAACAACGACGCGAGCGCGCATGAAGCCTACGTCAAGAAGCTGATCCGCAACGAACTGTCGAAAGACGCCGGGCCGCTGAAGATCATGAACGACCCGCGCGTGACGCCGGTCGGCCGGTTGCTCCGCAAGACGAGTTTGGACGAGTTGCCGCAGATTTTGAACGTCCTGCGCGGCGAGATGAGCCTCGTCGGGCCGCGACCGTGCCTGCCGTACGAGTGGGATCTCTACGAACCGTGGCACCGCCGCCGGTTGGCCGTCACGCCGGGCTGCACCGGGCTGTGGCAGGTTTCCGGTCGCAGCGCGGTTACGTTCAACGACATGGTCATCCTCGATCTGTACTACATCGACAACATGAGTCCGGTGTTCGACCTGCAGCTGATGCTGAAGACGATCCCGGTCATGCTCTTTGCCAAGGGCGCCCATTAGGCGCGCCCGGTTTCCTCCGACATTAATCTCGATCTCGCCTCCATGCATATCGCCATCGTTGGTCTCGGCTACTGGGGACCGAACCTCGTCCGCAACTTCTCGTCGCAGCCGGAGGTCACCCGCGTCACCTGCGTCGATCTCGACGAGAAGCGGTTGCGGGCGATCAAGGCCAAGTTCCCTCACGTCGAGACGACGAGCGACTACGCCGGGCTGCTGGCGAGCGGCGTCGATGCGGTCGCCATCGCGACGCCGGTCTCGACGCACCACCGGTTGGCCAAGCAAGCGCTCGAAGCTGGCGTCCACGTCATCCTCGAGAAGCCGATGACGGCGACGACCGCCGAGGCCGAGGATCTGGTCGAGACGGCCGAGCGGAAAGGGCTGACGCTGATGGTCGATCACACCTTCATCTACACCGGCGCCGTCCGCAAGATGAAGGAGATCGTGGATCGGGGCGAGCTGGGCGATCTGTACTACTTCGACTCGGTTCGGGTCAACTTGGGGCTGTTTCAGCACGACGTGAACGTGATCTGGGATCTGGCGCCGCATGACCTCTCGATCATGGGCTACGTGCTCGGCAACCGGCCGGCCCGCGCCGTCTCGGCCGTCGGGTCGTGCCACGTCGGCAACGGACTGGAGGACATCGCTTATCTGACCGTGATGTTCGACGACGCGCTGATTGCCCACTTCCACGTCAATTGGCTGGCGCCCGTCAAGGTCCGCCGCACGCTGCTCGGCGGGTCCAAGCGGATGATCGTTTATGACGACATGGAAGCGAGCGAGAAGATCAAGGTGTATGACAAGGGCATCAACGTCACGACCCGCGAGGGCATCTACGAGACGCTGATCCAGTACCGCACCGGCGACATGTACGCGCCGAAGCTCGACCAGACCGAGGCGCTGGCGCTGATCGCTGCCGAGTTTATCCGCTGCATCCAGACGCCCGGCTCGATCCCGGCCACCGACGGTCGCTCGGGGCTGGACGTGGTGCGGATTCTCGAAGCGAGCGAGCAGTCGATCAAGCAGGGCGGCAAGCTGATCCAGCTCTAACGGCCGCCGGTTTTGCCCGCCGCCCCGTGCCCGCCGACCGGAGGCACGGGGCGGCGGCGTCTCCAGCCCGACCGGTTAGGGGCTATATTTGGCCCGTATCCCTCTCACCTCCACGTAGATTTCCAGATGACGCATTATTCGGACGACGAGTGCCGGGCGAACTTTATCCGCATCGGTAGCGGCGTGACGCTCGGCGAGGACGTGAAGCTGTTTTCGTTCGTCAATATTTACGGCTGCACCATCGGCGACCGGACGAAAGTCGGGACGTTCGTCGAGATTCAGAAGAACGCGACGATTGGCAAGGACTGCAAGATCAGCTCGCACACGTTTGTCTGCGAAGGCGTCGTGATCGAGGACGAGGTCTTCATCGGCCACAACGTCTCGTTCATCAACGACAAATACCCGCGCGCGACGGCCGAGGACGGCGGCTTGCAGACCGAGGCCGACTGGACCGTGGTTCCGACGACGATCAAGCGCGGCGCCTCCATCGGGACAAGCGCGACGATTCTCTGCGGCGTGACGGTCGGCGAGCGAGCCATCGTCGGCGCCGGGTCGGTCGTAACGAAGGACGTGCCCGCCGGCGCCATCGTCGCCGGGGTGCCCGCCCGACCGGTCGCGCCGAAAGCGACCGTCGCCGCCGAAGATTCATTCGGACGCTGAGCCAATATGAGCCTCTGGCAAGCGATTCTGCTCGGTCTGGTGCAAGGGCTGACCGAGTTTCTCCCGATCTCGTCCACGGCGCACCTGCGGATCGTCCCGGCGCTGCTCGGCTGGACCGGCGCCGACGGGCAGCCGTTCGATCCGGGCGCCGCGTTTACCGCCATCACGCAGCTTGGGACGCTGATGGCGGTGCTGATCTACTTCGCCCGCGATCTCGTCCGCGTGACCGCCGCCGGCGTCATGGGTCTGGTCCGCCGACAGCCGTTTGCGACCGCCGACAGCCGGATGGCGTGGTACATCGCCGTCGGCACGATCCCGGTCGTGGTGCTCGGGCTGCTGCTGAAAGGCTTCATCGAGAACGAGTTCCGCTCGCTCTACGTCATGGCGTCGAGCCTGATCGCGCTTGCCGTCGTCTTGTTCATCGTCGAGCGCCGCGCACCGCTGAACCGCGATCTGACGACGCTGACGTGGGGCGACGCGATTACGGTCGGGCTGGCCCAGACGGTCGCGCTGATTCCCGGCGCCTCGCGCTCCGGGACGACGATCACCGGTGGATTCCTCCGTGGACTCAACCGCGAAGCTGCCGCCCGATTCTCGTTTTTGCTCTCGATCCCGGCCGTGCTCGGCGCCGGGCTATACGAACTCTACAAGTTCGGCAAGCTCTACACGGCGTTCCAGCATCCCGAGCGTTACCCGACCGGTTTGGCGGATCTGACGCCGCAGATCAGGCTTGAACTCGCCGCGCTCGACCCGACGCTGATCACGGTCGCCACGGTCGTCGCCGGGATCAGCGGATTTCTGGTCATCGCCGGGCTGCTGCGCTTTCTCAGAACGCACTCGATGACGGTCTTCATCGTTTACCGGATCGCGCTCGGGTTGCTGTTGCTGGCCCTGCTCATCAGCGGTCGCTTGGCCGCCAACTGACCGGTCGCATGGCGAAACAGCACCAGGATCGTGGCAAGGGCGGCGGTCCGACGGTCGATGATCTGACCGTTGCGTTTACGCATCGACAGTTCGCGCCGCTGTATCTGCTCCACGGCGAGGAGGATTTTCTGGTCGAGGAGTTGACCGATCTGCTGATCCGTCAGGCGCTTGGGCCGGGCGAGAAGGACTTCAACTTCGACCTGATCTACGGTTCGGAAGCGACGGCGTCGGCGGTGGTCGGGATGTGTCGGGCGTTTCCGATGATGGCCGAGCGGCGCGTGGTCGTTGTGCGGGAAGCGGACAAGTTGGGCGAGCGCGAGGCGTTGGCCGATTACGTCGCCCGCCCGTCGCCGGACACGATTCTGGTGCTGACCGCTCGCCAGCTCGATCTGCGGAAGAAACCGTTCAACGCGGTCAAGGCTGGCGGCGGGGTGGCGGCCGAGTTCAAGCCGCTCTACGACCGCGAGGTGCCGGGCTGGATCTCCGGTCGGGTGAAGAAGCGCAAAGGCGAGATCACGCCGGAAGCCGCCCGACTGCTGCAAGCCTACGTCGGCAACGGGCTGCGCGACCTGACCGGCGAGATCGACAAGTTGTTCGTTTATTTGGGCGACCGGGCGCGCCGGATCGATGTCGATGAGGTCAACGAGGTCGTCGGCGTCTCGAAACAGTTCAACGTGTTCGAACTGACCAAAGCGGTGGCGGAAGACCGGCTGGCCGATGGACTCTACATTCTCGGGCAGATGCTCGGTTCGGGCGAAGCGCCGCTGCTCGTCGTGACGATGCTGAATCGGCACCTGACGATCCTGTGGCGGCTGGGCGACTTGGTCCGGCAGCGGATCGCCGAACCCGAAATGGCCCGCGCCGTCGGCGTCAGCCCGTTCTTCGTCAAGGAATACCTGACGCAGGTCGGCCGCTTCCCGACGGCGCGGTTGGGACTCGCCTTCGAGGCGCTGTTGGAGGCCGACCGAGCGCTAAAATCCGGCGGCGAACCGCGCTGGACGATGGAGCGGCTGCTGTTTAGGCTCGGTCGGCCCGCCGCGTTCGGGCAAGTCGC
>JBBSVG010000238.1:0-5202 GCA_038233775.1 Bacteroidota bacterium
AGCCGACCGCGTACAGCTTCACCGACGCGAGCGTGGTTGTCGGTCGCCAATACAGCTACCGGCTGCGGTCGACCGACCGGACCGGGGCGACGCAGGCGTATCCGGCCAGCGTCTCGGTCGAAGTGACCGGCGCCCCGGTCGTCGCAGCGGTGCCGACCGAGTTCCGCCTGCTCTCGGCCGCGCCGAACCCGTTCAACCCGACGACGACGATCCGGTTCGATCTGCCGGAAACGGCCGTCGTCTCGGCCGACGTGTACGACGCGCTGGGCCGGATCGTCCGCACGCTGGTTTCGGGCGAGACCTACGCGGCCGGTGCCGGTCACGCCCTCACGCTCGACGCCGACGGGCTGGCCTCGGGCACCTACGTCGTTCGCGTTCGGGCGGTGCTCGCCTCGGGTCGGACGGTGGCGCAGGCGCAGCGGGTTTTGCTGGCGCGGTAAGTTGAAGCGGTGGTCCAACGAGTGCGCCCCGCTATCCAGGCGTCGGCGCGCTCGTTGGTTTTTAATCACTTGGAGGCATCCATGCGACTCTATACGTTTGCTCTGGTCGGTGCGATCTCCCTTCTGCCCGCCGCCGTTGCATCGGCGCAGAGTGGTGGGGCGCTGTTGTTCGACGGCGGCGATCAGGTGGCGATCAACACCACGCTCGGCAACTTCGGGACGGGCGATTTCACGGTCGAGTTCTTCTACAAGACGACCTCGACGGGCAGCACGCTGTTGACAAAGCGGGGCGCTTGCGGACATGAGAACTTCTTTCAGTTCTCGGCTGCAGCCGGCGTCGGCGGCGAACTTGACGACAACAACACCAACTACAACCCGTACGGCGGCGGCATCGGGCTGAACGACGGCCTCTGGCACCACGTCGCCTTCACCCGAACAGGCGGCGCGGCCCGCGCTTTTGTCGATGGCGTTCTGATCGTCACCAGCACCACGGGCGGGGCGACGAACCTCGTCAACGGCAACACGCTGCGGATCGGCACCGGCCCGTGCGTGGGTCAAAATGGCTCGACCAATTTCCAGGGGACGCTCGACGAGTTGCGCCTCTCGAGCGTCAACCGCTATCCCGGCGCTGGGTCGTTCGCTCGGCCGACGGCGGCGTTCAGTCCAGATGCGAGCACGCTGGCGCTGTATCACTTCGACGAACCGTCCGGCCAGACGGTGCTCGACGCAACCGGCACCAACAACGCGGTCCTCGGATCGTCGAACGGCGTCGCCTCCGACGATCCGACCCGCGTCCCCGGCGATGCGCCGCTTCCGGTCGAACTGTCGAGCTTCACCGGCAGCGCCACGGCCGACCGCGTCACGCTCGCTTGGACAACGGCCACCGAGCGCGACAACGCGGGCTTTACGGTCGTCCGCGACGGGATCGAATTGGCCGATTTTCGGGCGACCCCGGCGCTGGTCGGTGTCGGTACGACGGGTCAGCCGACAGACTATCGCTATACCGATACGCGGGTTCGGTCGGATGTGCGTTACACCTATCGCCTGCGCTCGACCGACCTGAGCGGTGCGACCCACGACTACCCGCAGTCGGTTCAGCTTCAGACGGAGGCAACGCCGGAATCGTCGCTGCCGACCGCATTTGCGCTGTTGCCCGCCTCGCCGAACCCGTTCAATCCGACGACCGCTATCGGCTATCAACTGCCAGTCGCGGGCAAGGTCCGGCTCGAAGCGTTCGATGCGCTCGGGCGACAGGTGCGGACGCTGGTCGATGCCGAGCAATCGGCGGGCTCGCACCAAGCGACGTTCGACGCGGCCGGGCTGCCGAGCGGCGTGTATTGGGTTCGGCTGACGGCGGTTGGGTCGGGCAGCAAAACCGTCCGCGTGCTGCTGGCGAAGTGATCTACGGGGCGGCGCCCGACCCCGGTCGCCGCCCCATCGACGGTTTCGATGGTTCTCCCTATAGGTTCATCCGTTCCCAACCCCCCATGAAACGCCTCGCGCTCCTCGCCGCCTCGCTGCTCGCCCTGCCGACGCTCGCCCACGGGCAGTGGACGCAATTGGCGTCTCCAGAGATCACAAGCCTCGTCTCCTACCAGAACGTGCTGGTGGGCGTGAACTCCAGAAGCCAACCCATCAGCAGCACCGACCGGGGCGCCACGTGGAAGACGACCCTGAACCCCGAACTGTTCGCTCCAACGGTGCTCCCCGACGCCGTCGTGGCGATGAAGAGCCTCCCGTTTGACCACACGAACATCATCTATCGCTCCACCGATGGGATGACGTGGTCGGCGGTTGGCTCATCGCCCTCCACCATCACCGGCGGTTACCTGCAATTGCTGAAGCGAACCGACGACGGCAACTACTGGGCGGTCAACGTCAGCGCTCAGTTGTTCCGCACCGGCGACGGCGGCCAGACGTGGACCGACGTGACCGATAACCTCAAAGACAAGAACATCCGGCCGCTCACCACGCTCGGCAACACGATCTTCTGCAACGCCACCGATGGGGTGTACCGGCGGACCGCCACCGAGGCAACGTGGACAAAGGTGGACTATTTCCCCGGCTATATCGCCGACATGGTCACCAGCGGCGACGTGCTGATCGCCTACTACTACCAGTTGGCTAGAGTCGGGGGGCGCTCGTGTGGTACTCCGTCCATCGCTCCTTCGATGGTGGGCTGACTTGGATACCTGTGCAGTTGACCGGTGCCACGAACATCGTCCAAACCGGTGGGGCGCAGGGCGTGCTGGCCGCGATGGCCAGCAATGGGCTGATTTACATCTCCCGCGACCGAGGGGCGACGTGGGCAAGCGCCCCGAGGCCCAGCAACACGGGACTTGGATATGGGCTGACCGCCGACGATCAGTTCGCCTACTACCTTTACGATCAAACGCCCCTCTACCGTCGGCCGCTGACTGATTTCGTCTTGACCGCCACCGCCGCCGTTCCGGTCGGCCCGAGCATCCAGTCCCTCGGCGGCCTGATGGCAACCTTCAAGACGAACACCGCCGCAACCGCGCTCACGGTCACGCCGCTGCTCGGCAACACGCCCGACGCGGGCAACGTCCAGTCGCCGCTCGTCGCCGTCAGCCCGACCCGCTCGTACAGCATCAGCTACCCGACGACCGGGACGTTCTCGGCCGACATCAGCTTCCCGTACGATCCAAGCTTCGACCGGATCACCGACCCGAGCACGCTACGGATCGCCCGCAAAGAAGGCTCGGGCGCGTGGACGATGTGGGCCGACTTCGCGCTCGACGCCGCAACCCGGACGATCACGGCGAAGAACGTGACCGGGTTCAGCGAGTGGGCGCTGGCGACGGTCAGCCCGGCCAACCCGCTGCCGGTCGCGGCCGATCCGGCGGCGCCGAGGGCGTTCGCGCTCCTGTCCGCCGCGCCGAATCCGTTCAACCCGACGACCGCGATCCGCTATCAGCTATCAGCCGTCAGCCAAGTCAAACTGGAGGCGTTCGATGCGCTCGGTCGGCGGGTGCGGACGCTGGTTGACGAGACGAAAGCGGCCGGATCGCACACCGCGACGTTCGATGCGGCCGAGCTGCCGAGCGGCGTTTACCTGGTTCGGCTGACGGCCGCCGGTCAGAGCCGGGCGATGCGGGTGCTGCTGGCGCGGTAGGGCACACAGGGCGGACACAATCGGCGGCCTCGGACTTCGGCTCGGGGCCGCCGTGCGTTTCGGGTGTCGGTTTCGCCCGACACAACGCGCCCCGAGTGTCGGGCAGACCTGACCATAGCAGGGTAAGCGTCTCTTTATTAAAATTTGATATATATAGACTTACGTGGTTGGCTCGATTCTGTCAAGGTGCGTGATGCTGTATCCTTCGCCACCTAACCCCACAATGCCATGATCCGCTCCCTACTCCGCCGCCTGATCCTGCCGACGCTGCTCATCGGCGCCGCCACGCCCGCGCTCGCCCAGTGGACCCCGACGGCCGGGCATCCGCGCCGCGTCTATAACAATGCGCCGCTGCGGCCGGAGTTTCTGGCGACCTACCAGAATGTCCTCATCGGCTCGTTCGACTACTATGACGGGCCGATTGATGGCTGCGGATCGTGTCACGTCACCTACACCTCCGCCGATCAGGGCGGAACGTGGACGCTCGTTCAGGCGGGCACCGAGTCGAGCGGACTGTTCGGGCTGAACAGTCTCATCACCACGCCAGCCGGGATGTACGCGCTGAAGAGCTACCCCATCAACGACATCAACACGGTCTATCACTCCGGCGACGGGCTGAGCTGGGCGGTCAGCGGAACGGCGCCGTACAGCGCCACCGGCGGGTATCTGTCGTTGCTCAAGCGGACGGACGACGGCTCGCTCTGGACCGTCGGGTTCGATCCCGCCGGGGGCAGCAGCACCCACGTCTATCGCTCGACCGACGGCGGCAACTCGTGGGGCGACGTGACCGACAACCTGATCGGCAAGAACCCGCGCCCGCTCGCCACACTCGGCACCACCGTTTTTGCCAACGGCTCCGATGGCCTCTACCGCCGCAGCGCGACCGAGACGAGCTGGACCAAGATCCCCGCTTTTGCGTCTTTCGTCACCGCGCTGGTGACCTCCGGCAACGTGCTTGTGGCCGCCTACCCGCAGTTCTCATTCGATCCGGTCACGTTCGCGTTCCGCGTCTCCTCCACCCTGCGCTCGTTCGACGGCGGCGTGACGTGGACGCCGGGCAAATTGCCGGGCGATAAGAGCCTATCCGAACTGTCGGTCGGACCCAGCGGGCAGATCGTCGGGTCGACCGGTCAGGGGGTCGCCGTCTCGCTCGACCGGGGCGCCTCGTGGGTGATCGGTGACTTGCCGACGCGGAGCGGCTACCAGATTGCCGAAATCGTCATTGACGATCAGGCCGTCTATTACCCGGAGAGCAGCGACGGGCTGATCCGCCGCCGCCCGATAGGGTCGTTCTTCGCCGCCGCGACGGCAAGCGTCCCGGCCGGCACAAGCACCCAAGCGGTCGGCGGTCTGACGCTGGACTTCAAGACGAACACCGCCGCGACTGCCCTGACCGTCACGCCGCTGATCGGCAACACGCCCGACGCGGGCAACGTCCAATCGCCGCTCGTCGCCGTCAGCCCGACCCGGTCATTCTCGATCAGCTACCCGACGACCGGCGCTTTTTCGGCCGACCTCACCTTCCCTTACGACCCCGATTACGACGGCGTCCGCGACCCGAGCGCGCTGCGGATCGCCCGCAAGGAAGGCTCGGGCGCGTGGACGATGTGGGCCGACTTCGCCCTC
>JBBSVG010000239.1:0-5197 GCA_038233775.1 Bacteroidota bacterium
CGCCATGTTGGCGAAGCGCAACTGGCCGAGTCGAACGGTGCTCGACCCGTTGGCCGACGTGTCGCCGAAGCCGATCTGCGCCGGTGTCGCTGTCGAGCCGGGCGCGCTGTTGGCGAGCGTCAGAAACGGCGTCGGGTTGCGGTCGATGTACAGATTGCCAACGCCGCCCGAGACGACGAAGGTATAGGTGTGGAACCCGTCGGTCGTGTTGAACGGCTTGCGCGGCGTGCCCTCGCTCTGGGTGTTGAGGATGTAGATGCTGTTCTGGGCGAAGTGAATCGCGAAGAAGCGGCCGAGCGTGTCGATCACGACGACCTGGTAGCCGGTCCGGCGGAACTCGTTGTTGCTTCCGTAGGTCGTGTCGGTCGAGGCATCGACCCGAAGCGACAGATCGACGGTCGCGCCGGTGGTGGCGAGGTTGATCGGGGCCGACTTGTAGTAATATTCCGCTTCAGCCCTGGTCGTCGGGCCTTGCGTGAGCACGCCACCGGAGACCTGCTGGTGGAACGTGCTCGGGTCGTTGTCCTGCAACAAGAAGCCCTGCGCCGTCGGCAGCGTCCCCTGGCCCGGATCGTAGGTCGTCGTGTAGGTCTGCGCCGAGGCCGTCAGCGCGGCAAAGCCGACCGTCAGGCCGATGAGGGCCGCGCCGAGTCGGCGGCGGCCAATGGTGTCGATGGACATCGTGTGTCTCCCCGCAACGTGTAAAGAAAGGACTCGGTCGCGTCCACCCCTGGGCGCGCCGATGGTTTCAGTTCAACCGCTGTTGCGCCGCGTCGGTTCCGACTTTCCCCGATGGACACCGTCGAAACCGTGTCCTGTTTCTGTCCTAACGAACACCCCCATGACCGATATCAAGCGCTCGCTGTCCCGCCTGACCCCGCTCGTCTGGCTCGTCCTTGCTGCCTGCGGCGGTTCGAAACCGGTCGTCCTCTCGACCCCGCCGCCGCCGCTGCCGACCATGGAGGCACCGCCACCAGCCCCGGAGCCGATAGCGGACGGTCCGCTCGGCGTGACCGTCGAAGACACCCGGACCGTGTTCCGGCTCGATGCGTCGGCGGCGAGCGAGGTCCGGTTGGTCACGTTCACCGGCATCGAAGATTCGGTCGGCGTCGAAACGGTGATGGGCCGCACGCCGTCGGGCGCGTGGGCGGCGGCGCTGGATGGGCAGCGCTACGGGACGCTGTACGGGTTTCGCCTGACGCCGACCGGGCCGCTGCCGCAGGTCGGGTTCACCCCGGAAACCGTCATCGCCGACCCATACGGCAACGCGATGGCGCAGCAAGTGGCGATCTACAACCCGGCCCGCTCGCTTGTCGTCCGCTCGGAGTACAACTGGGAGGGCGACACGGGACTCGCCCCGGCCGATCCGCGCGATTGGGTGATTTACGAGATGAACGTCCGCGACATGACCGCGCATCCGACCAGCGAGGCTGGGCAGCCGGGGACGTATCGCGGGCTGATCGAGCCGGGCAAAAGCGGCGGGATCGACTATATCAAAAAACTCGGCGTCAATGCCGTCGAGCTGTTGCCGACGCAGGAGTTCGGTAATGTCGAGATTCCGTTCGGCGTCGAGACCTACGGCCTAACGAACACGTGGAACCCGTATGCCCGCAACCATTGGGGCTATATGACGAGCGGCTTTTTCGCCCCGGAGAGCTACTACGCCACCGGCGGGACGATGCGGCCGGGCGCGTGGAACGGCGCCGACGGTCGGCAGGTGACAGAGTTCAAAGACATGGTCAAGGCGTTCCACCGGTCCGGCATCTCGGTGCTGATGGACGTTGTCTATAACCACGTCTCGCAGTACGAGTTCAACCCGTTCAAGACGACCGGCAAGGCAACGTTCTTTCAGCTCAACGCCGATGGTTCGTACAAGGGCGACAGCGGGACCGGCAACGACTTCCGCACCGAGTCACCCGAGGCCCGAGCGATGATCGTCGCCTCGCTGAAGCACTGGGTCAGCGAGTACCACATCGACGGGTTCCGCTTCGATCTCGGGGCGATGATCGACTGGCAGACCATCGACGAGATCACGACCGAGCTGCGCAAAATCAACCCGAATATCGTGCTCATCGCCGAGCCGTGGGGCGGCGGCAAGTACGCCCCGGCCGAGTTCTCCGAGCATGGCTGGGCCAGTTGGAACGACCGGATTCGCAACGGCGTCAAGGGGCAGAACCCGGAAACCGGGCAAGGCTTCATCTTCGGCAAGTTCTCCGGCGACAACACGATGGCCGCGCTGCACAACGAGATCATCGGCACGCTCCGGTCTCGCGGCGGCCTGTTCTCGACGCCGCGACACGCCGTCAACTATTTAGAGAGCCACGACGACGAGACGCTGGGCGATTTCATCCGCGTTGCCCTCGGCGAGCACATGACCACCGTCGTCGCCGACCGCGACGGCCACGCCAAACTGACGCCGCGACAACTGGCGCTCAACCGACTGGCCGCGCTGTTTTTGCTGACGTCGCAGGGCATGACGATGATCCACGAGGGACAGGAGTTCGCCCGGAGCAAGGTGATTGCGCCGACCGACGCGCCCGATCCTCGGGTCGGCCAGCTCGACCGGAACTCGTACGACAAGGACAACGCGACCAATTACCTCAACTTCGATCACGCTCGGGCGAACGCTGGGTTGGTCGATTACTATCGCGGTCTGATCGCGCTCCGCATGGCGCACCCGGCGCTGCGCCGCTCGGACACGACCGCCGTGACGTTCCTCGCGGCCCCGGCCCCAACCGCACTCGGCTACACGCTCGACGGATCGGCAACCGGTGACACCGGCCGATTGGTCGTGCTGATGAACGGTGATCCGGCCAACCCGGTCATGTTCACCCTGCCTGCTGGCCGCTGGACCTATCTGGTCGATGAACGCCGCGCTGGAACCGATCCGGTGCCACTGACGCCGACCGTCTCGGGCCGCATTCGCATCCCGCCCACCAGCGGCGCCGTCCTCCGCCGCGATTTTTGACAGTCTTCCGCCAATTTTTTGATAGTCTTCCGCCAATGCAGGTTGCTGGTCCCGACCCGCATTGGCTCCGATGCCGATGGTCCTTTCTGAAACATGGGTGTGCAAAGGCCCGCGTTTCTCCGTTCGTGGTGAGCTTGTCGAATCCACGAACGAAGCCACCGCCGCCAACGCTTTTTTCTGTCACCCTGAGCGCAGTGAAGGGCCTGACCTTAGATCCTTCACTGCGTTCAGGATGACAGTCAAGAGGGGGAGCCGCCGCAGAACTCGATCTCCGTTCGTGGTGAGCCTGAGCGGTAGGCGCGGGCGAAGCCCAGCGCCCGTTCCGCTGCCGCAGAATCCACAACGGAGCCGCCGCCGCTGACCACTGTCGTTCTCTTGCCGTGAGCTGATAGCTGACGGCTGATAGCCGACAGCTTCTGTGATCAAAACCGCCGGGCGAAGGTGTCGAACAGGGCGTGCTCGAAGAAGTCGCCGAAGTCGGCGTAGGTGCGGGTGATCGTCCCGTCGGTGTCGCTCCACTCGACGACCGGGTACTCGCCGGTCGGGCTCGCGCCGCCGCGCAGGTCGAACAGGTGTCGGCCGCGACCGAGATGGAACGGCAGGAACTCGGCCGGGGCGCGGCGGGAATCCTCGAACCAAAACGGTTCGCTCAGCGTCCCGACCGGACCGTGCAGCGGATCGAGCGCCGGTTCGGTCCCGACGAGCATCTCCGATTCGTAGAGCGTGGCGCCGTTGTGCGCCGCGAGTAACGCCCGGTAGCTCGGCGGCAACAGGTGCCCGAGCGCCGCCTCACACCGGCACAGTTCGGTTTCGGTCGCTGGCGGCAGCAGATGGTGCGCCTTGCGGGTCCGGTCGAGTTCCAGCAGCACAAACGTTGTTTCCATGGACGACGGCAGAACAGGCGAGCGGAGATTGATGGACGAGACCGACGGCCGTCCCATTTTGGTGCCGCTCTCCGACGCGGTCCGCATCTGGGCGATGGTCGGTTGGCTCTCGTTCGGCGGACCGGCCGGGCAGATCGCGCTTCTGCACCGCGAGGTGGTCGAGAAGCGGCGCTGGGTGTCGGAGGACCGGTTCCTCCATGCGCTCTCGTTCTGCACCCTCTTGCCCGGACCCGAGGCGCAGCAACTGGCGACGTATCTGGGCTGGCTGCTGCACCGCACGCCCGGCGGGCTGATCGCCGGCGGGCTGTTCGTCTTGCCGTCGGTCGCCATCCTGCTGGGCCTGTCGCTCCTCTATGTCCACGCCGGCCAATCGCCCTGGCTGCTGCACGCGCTTGGCGGCGTCAAGCCGGTCGTCGTCGCCGTCGTGCTCGGGGCGGGCTGGACGCTCGGTCGCCGCGTCGCTCGGCGGCCGGTGCCGCTGGCTCTTGCAGCGCTGGCATTTGGGGCGTTGAGCCTCGGCGTGCCGTTCCCGGCCGTCGTGCTCGGCGCGGGTCTGATCGGCTGGGCGGTGAACCGGACCTCGGCGCCAAAACCGGTTGCCGCTGCCGCGCGCCCGTCGCTCCGCCGAACGCTGCGGTTGGGCGCCGTCGGCCTCGTTGGCTGGGCGGTTAGCTTCGTCGGTCTGGCACTCGGGTTCGGCCTGCGCGGGCTGCCGACGCTGCTCTACGGCTTCTTCACCCGCGCCGCGCTGGTGACGTTCGGCGGCGCCTACGCGGTGCTGGCCTATGTCAACCAAGCGGCGGTCTCGGCGGGGTGGCTGACGGTCGGCCAAACGCTCGACGGGCTGGCCTTCGCCGAGACGACGCCGGGTCCGCTGGTGATGACCTTGCAGTTCGTCGGGTTCATGGCCGGGTGGAACCATCCCGGCGCGCTGTCTCCGACCGCAAGCGCCTGTGTCTGCGCCGCCGTCACGACCGCCGCGACGTTCGGGCCGTCGTTCCTGCTGGTCCTCATCGGCGCACCCTACGTCGAGCGGCTGCGCGGCAACCCGACGCTGACGGCCGCGCTCGGCGGCGTCTCGGCGGCGGTCGTCGGCGTGATCCTGCACCTCGGGGCGACGTTCGGACTGGCCGTTCTGCTGCCCGGTGGTCGGCCCGAGTGGGTGGCGATGGGACTGGCCGTCGCCGCGCTGGTCGGGCTGATCCGGTTCAAGCTGCCGGTGGTCGCGCTGGTCGCCCTCGGCGCCGGGCTCGGCCTCTTGCTGGGTTTTAGCGGATCAGCGTGATGCGGCGCGAATCGACGGTCGCGCCGACGGTCAGGCGCACCAGATACACGCCGCTCGGCA
>JBBSVG010000240.1:0-5181 GCA_038233775.1 Bacteroidota bacterium
AGCCCGAGCAATCTGCAGGTCGGCCTGCGCCTGATCGGTCTGCAACTTGGCGCCGATGTTCTCGCCCACATCCACGTCGGCGATATCGATGGACAGAATCTCGAACGCGGTCCCGGCGTCGAGCCCCTTGGCGAGCACCGTTTTGGAGATCAGATCGGGGTTCTCCAGCACCAACTTGTGCGAGATCGACGAACCGATGGTCGTCACGATTCCCTCACCGACACGGGCCAGGATCGTTTCCTCCCCGGCGCCGCGCACCAGCCGCTCCATGTTCGCCCGAACGGTGACGCGGGCGATGGCGCGGACCTGAATCCCGTCCTTCGCCACGGCCGCAACCGGCGGCGTCTCGATCACCTTCGGGTTGACCGACACCTTGACCGCTTGCAACACGTCGCGACCAGCCAGATCGATGGCCGTCGCTTGGGTGAAGTTCAGGTCGATGTTCGCCTTGTCAGCCGAGATCAGCGCGTTGACCACCTGTTGCACGTTGCCGCCAGCCATGTAGTGCGCCTCGAGCAGATCGAGAGACAGCGGCAGCCCCGCCTTGTGCGCCGTGATCAGGTTCCGCACGATCACGTCCGGCGGCACCTTGCGAAAGCGCATCCCGATCAGATCGGTGAGCTTGACCTTGACGCCGGAGAAGTAGGCGGTGATATAGAGCCCAATCGGCACATAGTAGAACAGCATCGACAGCAGAACGATCAGCGAAACCAGAACAATGATGATGAGGATACCAATGCCGTCCATGGGGAGATCTCAGTTGGGGTTGGGGGGGGAACAGCCGAGGTCGAGCAGCGCGTCCTCGACCAGATGGACCGGATCGGTGCCGGACAGGTCGGCAGCCTCGAGCGCCTCACGGTCGAGCGGCAAGCGGCACTCACGCACCAGCGCAAGCGCAGTCACGAGCCGGTCGGGGTTGCCGCCTCGCGACCGGTGTGACCAGACCTCGGCCGCCGTCAGCCGCAGGTGATAGTGCCGCGCCGTCGCCATCGGGGCAAGCAGCACGTCCATCGACAGCCCGGCCAGTCTCAGTCGGAGCACATCGCCGAGTGTCACCGCCAGCCCCGACGAGCGCGCCTGACGGAGCGGCGCCTGGACAAACAGCCAATAGGCCAAGATGACCACGGTCAATCCGACCACAACGGCGATCAGCAGCGGGTTCATGCGGCGGCGGACGAGCCGACCGGACGGGCGTAGCGGGTCAGCGCGGCGGTGAACAACGCGAACGCGCCCGGATCGATCAGCGCGACCAGCACGCTCATCGCTAGCTTCGGCTGGTTCGAGAGGAAACCGTGGATCTCGCGAACGGTGATCTCGGCACAACGGTCCATCGGGAAGCCGAACACGCCGGTCGAGATGGCGGGCAACGCGACCGTGCGGTAGTGTTGCTTGGCAGCCAACTCCAGTGCGCTGCGGACGGCGCGGGCCAGCAGCGCGTCGGCCTCGGGCATCTCGGCTCGCGGACCGACAGCGTGGATGACGTGCTTTGCCCGGAGCTTGCCGCCGGCAGTCAGCCGCGCCTCGCCGGTCGGACACGGTCCGCTCTCGCCGACGATCCGGTCGCACTCGGCTTGGATCGTTGGGCCACCCACGGCCGCAATCGCCCCGGCCACACCGGCGCCGAGCACGAGTTGTTCGTTGGCCGGATTGACGATGGCATCGACCCGAAGCGAGGTAATGTCCTCTTCGGTGATCCGAATCTCGCTCCGGCCGACCTCCAGCTTCATCCGCTTCGCCTGGCTCTCCATGAACGCCTCATCGGTTGCGGTTTGACCTCAGGCCAGCGCGGTCGGCCGGACGACGATCTGGTCGGCCGAGGCGACCCGAACCACCTCGACGGCGGTTCCGGCCGGGATGAAACCGCCTTCGCTGATCGCATCGACGCGGTCGTTCTCGCCAAAGGAAACCAGCCCCGTCGGCCGGAGCACGGTCAGCGTCCGGCCGGTCCGACCGATCACGTCGGCCGCGCGGCTGAGGCGCCCTTCCCTGTCGGTCTGTAGCGAAGCGGCCAGCACCAGCCGACCGAATGAGTCGGTTTTGGGCAACCAGCGGGCCAGCGAATAGACCAACCCGATGGCCAGCACGAGCGAGACGATGAGCGACAGCATCGCCGGGACGAGTTGCCCGAGCGTCGGCATCACCGTCCCGCCATCGACGAGCGCGAGGAACAGCCCCGAAACGATCCCCAGAATCCCCAGCACGCCGGCCACGCCGAAACCGGGAATGACGAAGATCTCCAGAATCAGCAGCGCAACGCCGCCGACGAACAGGATCACGTCGAGATACGTCGCCAGCCCGACCAACCAGTGCGAGCCGAAGAACAGCGCCAGCGCGATCACGCCGACCGTTCCGGCGACGGCGTGGCCCGGTGCTTTCAATTCCAGAAACAGCCCGGCCAGCCCGATGCCCATCAAGAGCGAGGCGACGGCGGGCAAGGCCAGAAAGCCGATCAAGCGTTCGGCCCAGCCCGGCGAGACGGTTTCGCGTGGCGCCTCGGCCAGTCCGACGGTCGCCAGCGCCCCGTTGAGTGTGGGGCTGACGGCCTCGGCATAACCGACCGTCATCGCTTGGCTCGGCGTCAGCGTGACCAGTCGGGACGGCGTGTCGCCGATCTCGGTGATCGTGTCGAGTTGCAGATTCATCGCACGGGCAACCCGAGGATCGCGCCCTCGGGCCTCGGCGGTCGCCGCCAGAGCCTCACGCCAGCCCGATTGGTACTTCTCCGGCAGGATATCGCCGCTGCCGCTGACGACCTGCGAGGCGCCGAACTCCGAGCCCGGCGCCATGACGATCCGGTCGCCGGTCAGCGCCAGCAGCGCCCCGGCCGAGAGCGCATCGCCCTCGATATAGACGATCACCGGCGCCTTGACGGCGAGCAGGGCGCGCTTCATCTCGAGCGCCGCGCCGATCTCGCCACCGAGCGTGTTGAGCCGGACGACGAGCGCCCGCGCCTCCCGCTGATCGGCCTCGCGGGTGAGCCGCTCGACGTAGGGCACCAGCCCACGACCAATCTCACCGGAGATCTCGCCGACCATGACCGGACCGGTCCCGCCCGCTCGCAACGCCGGACGGGGTTTCGGGGCCGGTTGGGCAGCCGGGGCCGCAGCGGATTGCGCCGATACGGCGACCGGACCGAGGCCAACTGCCGCTATCGGCAACGCGGTGAGGCAGAGCAGCCGTCGGACGAACCGGCCGAACGGGCGGGGGAGCAGGGGTATATCCATCTCGGGCATCCTCGTTTGGAGGGTCAATCTACTCACCCGGTTGCCCGATGCCAAACGGAGACCGGGGCCAACGGGTGACTACGCGCTTTGGGCGGGAAAGTTACCGCTGCTTTCGGCCGCCGCTGAGGCGCTTGGAAGCAGCAAACCCAACCTTTTTTCAAATCCTCTTGCATCGGGAGAAATTGCATCCTAATATTATCGGTACGAGCCCGAGGCAGACACCCTCTGCCCATCGGCCCGGCCTACCCGAACCGACTCCCCCCGGTTCACCCGCGTCTCTACCCCTGCCGGTCGCTCACCGCGTTCCCCTGTTCGGTCGCGTTTCCCTCTCGTCGGACTGCCGCAAGGCTCATCCGATGGTTCCCCCAACGGGACGCTCAACCGGCTGCGACTTTCTTTCTTTCCCGGAGAAAGTTGTCCCACGCCCACCCTTCCGTCAGCCCTGACGGTCGGTCTCCACTGCACAGGTGCGCCGTCGGTTCCCCCATCTCGGGCCGGATTCGACCCCTCACCGCTCCCACAACCTGTCTGGAGGGTCGCATGACGTCGTTCTATCCCATGTCACGCCGCTTGACGCTTGCCCTCGGGCTTGTGCTTGCGCCGGTCGCCGCCTTTGCTGGCACCGGCTCGCCGGATCATCTGGCCGCCGTTCGGCAGGCCGCGCAGCCGATGTTCGATCAGGCCGCCCGCGAGTTCGGCGTCCCGGCCGATCTGCTCCGCGCCTACGCCTTCACCCAGACGCACTGGGCCGTGCCGACCCACGAGGAACTCTCGTGTACGAACATGCCGCAGCCGTTCGGGATCATGGGGCTGTACGACGGCAAGGAAGGCTATTTCGACGATCAGGTTGGCCGCGCCGCCCGGCTGCTCGGCACCAGCCGCGATCAGGTCCAGACTGATCTGGCGACCAACATCCGCGCCGCCGCCGCGCTGCTGGCCGACGATGCGAAGGCCGTCGGCGTCCCGACCGACGCCCGGCTCGAGTCGTGGGCTGCGGTCGTGCGCCGGACCAGCGCCATCCCGGACGACGAATCGGGGCTGAACCACTTCGCCCACGAGTCGGAGGTCTATGACGTGCTGCTGACGGCGCAGCGCGGGCAGAAGCTCGACGGGATCGAGATTGCGCCCCGGCAGGTGAACATGGGCGCGGCGTTCAGCAACGGCGATCTGCGGCTGATGCGCGCGCCGGGCATCGACGCGGCCCGGTTGCAGCAGATGGACGAGTCGCAGCGCCCGCCCTCGGAGGCGCCGACCGTCTCGCTCAGCCTGCAAGGCTCCGGCGGTGGGATGACGACGCTGTCGACCGACTACGGTCCGGCGATCTTGAATCTGACGACGTGCAACTACTCGTCGCGCAGCGGCTCGGCGATCACTCACGTTGCGATCCATACGATGCAGGGGTCGTACTCCGGGACGATCTCGTGGTTCAAGAACTGCTCGTCGAGCGTCAGCGCGCACTACTGCGTCCGCTCGTCCGACGGCCAGATCACCCAGATGGTGACCGAAGCGAACAAGGCGTGGCACATCGGCTCGGAGAACCCGTACACGGTCGGGATCGAGCACGAGGGCTATGTCAGCGACGCCTCGTGGTACACGACCGCGATGTACAACGCCTCGGCGCTGCTCACTCGCGACATCTGCGCCTCGCATGGGATCGACCGGACGACCACCTATAGCGGCACTTATCAAGGCGCGATCTCCTCGACGTACCGCGTCAAGGGGCACGTCCACTTCCCCAACCAGACCCACGTCGATCCGGGCGCAAACTGGGATTGGGCGCGGTACAAGACCCTCATCGTCGGCACGACGACGCAGGACGGCGTGATCACGCTCGTGGATCGGTTCGACACCGACGCCGGTGAGTTCACCACGCAGCCGGCTTACTCCGGCTCGACGGTCGGGATCGACGCGGGCACGTCGGTCAGCGAGCAGAGCAACTGGGACTTCCGTCGCGGCG
>JBBSVG010000241.1:0-5178 GCA_038233775.1 Bacteroidota bacterium
GCGCAGTTGCGGGAGGAAGTCGTGCTTCTCCGCTGGCCCGGCCCTGTTCAACGCACCCCCGAGGCACCGATGGCTGACCTGTTTGATCTGTCGCCGCAAGATGTGACGCCGGCCGAGCTGAACCGCTACGGACAGTTGATCGAGAAGATCTTTCTGGATTGCTACACGCCGGGCGCCGAGCAGGTCGAGTTCGAGCGAATCGATCTCGAGAAAACAGCCGACGCGCTGCAGATCAAGCTACCGAAGAACCTCGGCGATGTGATCTACAGCTTTCGTTACCGCACACCGCTGCCAGCGTCCATCCAGCAGCGAGCGCCCGAAGGCAAGCAATGGGTGATTCAACCGGCCGGGCGGTCCCGGTTCGAGGCGCGGGCCGAAACGTGGATCAAGCCGGACCCGCTGCTGGCCGAGACGAAGATTCCCGACGCGACGCCGGGCATCGTGCAGATGTATGCGCTCGACGATGAGCAAGCGCTGTTGACGAAGTTGCGCTACAATCGGTTGATTGATATCTTCATGGGCGTCACCTGTTACTCGTTGCAGAACCACCTGCGGACGGTGGTGCCCGGCATCGGGCAGGTCGAGACGCATGAACTCTACGTCGGGATCGACCAGCGCGGCGCGCAGTACGTGTTTCCGGTTCAGGCCAAAGGGGGCAGCGACTTGCTCGGCCTGCCGCAGATCGAGCAAGACCTTGCGCTTGGAACGCACCGCTTCCCGCAGTTGATCTGCCGCGCCATCGCCGCGCAGTTCATGGGTGACAATCTGATCGCGCTGATGGCGTTCGAGATGACCGCCGAGGGCGCGAAGAAGGTGGCCGAGAAGCACTATCGCCTGACGCCGCACCAGAGCCTGACACCCGAAGATCTGGCGGGTTACAAAGCACGACCAAGCAGCGCGTGAGCCCTGTTCCGGTTGCATCGCTGCGCCTCGCTTGCTGCGAGGAGCGCGGTTCGGGCGGAATGTGGCGCGGTCTTGCCGATGGCGGTCGGTTCTGAGTGAGAATGTTCATCCTGTCGTCCCCGAGGGGGCGCCCACGTATCCGGAAAGGACGCACCATGTCGGCTGTCAAGATCCGCTTCTCCAGTCGGGATTCGGCGCAATTCGTCGATGAAGTCAAAGCAAGGGTGGCGGCGTATTTCGAGACGACCGGTCGCTCGCCCAAAGCCAACGGGCGGATGGTGTTCAAGACCATCGCGCTGCTCGGGCTGACGTTCGGCTCGTACGGGCTGATCCTGAGCAACCTGTTTTCCCCGTGGGCGATGCTCGGTTTGGCGGTGCTGATGGGCGTCGGGATGGCCGGGATCGGCTTCTCGGTCGCCCACGACGCGTTGCATGGCGCATACTCGTCGAGCCCGAGGCTGAACGCGGTGATCGGATCGTCGTTCGATCTGATCGGCGCCAACGGCTACATGTGGAAGATCACGCACAACGTCATCCACCACACCTACACGAACATCCACGGGATCGACGAGGATCTCGACGCCTCGCCGCTGCTGCGGCTCTCGCCCGAGGCGCCGCTGTGGAAGATCCATCGGTTTCAGCATGTTTACGCCTTCCTCGCCTACTCGCTGGCGACGCTGAACTGGGTCTTCGTCAAGGATTATCAGCAGTTTATGAAGCGTGATCTCGGGCCGTACAAGGACCGGAAGCATCCCCGGCGTGAGGTGGTGCATCTGGTCTGGACGAAGCTGTTCTGTTATCTCTACACCCTCGTCATCCCGCTGATCGTGCTCGACGTCTCGTGGTGGCAGTTCGCCATCGGGTTCGTCGCGATGCACCTGACGGCGGGGTTGATTCTCGGCGTGATCTTCCAGCTGGCCCACGTCGTCGAGGGAACCGAGTTCCCCCTGCCGGACGGCGCCGGCGTGATGGACAACGCGTGGCTGATCCACGAGATGGAGACGACGGCCGATTTCGCCCGGAACAACCGGCTGCTGTCGTGGTATATCGGCGGACTGAACTACCAGATCGAGCACCACCTGTTCCCGAAGATCTGTAGCATCCATTACCCGGTCATCAGCCAACTGGTGCGCGAGACGGCCGAGAAGCACGGCGTCGTCTATAACTATCACCCGACGCTGCGGGCCGCCGTCCGGTCGCACCTTGCCATGCTGAAGCAACTCGGTCGCCCGGCGCTCGCCGTCTGAGAAAATGGACGGTTCAACGGCCCCGGTTTTCCCGAATGGGGGAGAGCCGGGGCTTTTGCGTGGGCGTGGGCCGATCCGACGGTCGCTCTGCCTTATCTTTGCGGGCGACCCTGATTCCAATTCCTTGCCCGCCGATGCCCGACCTGATCGCCCCGACCGGCGCCGTCCGCCACGACCTGCGGCTGCGCGACGTGCGCGAACTACCAGCTGACCGGCTGTGGATGAACGAGATCTTTTATTCGATTCAGGGCGAGAGCACGAGGGCCGGGCGACCGTGTACGTTCGTTCGGCTTTCGGTCTGCCACCTGCGCTGCGTCTGGTGCGACTCGGCCTACACCTTTCACGAAGGCTACGAACTGTCTGTTGATGAGGCGCTGGCGCAGGTCGAGTCGCTCGGCTGCCGACTGGTCGAGCTGACCGGCGGCGAGCCGCTCTTGCAAGCGGGCGCGATTCCGCTGATGTCGGCGCTGCTGGAGCGCGGCTACGAGGTCCTGCTCGAGACGAGCGGTTCGCTCTCGATTGCCGACGTGCCGCGCGCCGTCGTCAAGATCGTCGATCTGAAACCGCCCGCGTCGGGGATGGTGAAAAAAAACCATCTGCCGAACCTCGATCTGCTGGCGCCGCACGACGAAGTCAAGGCCGTGATCGGGTCGCGGGTCGATTATGAATGGGCGCGTGACTTGGTTCGGGCGCACCGGCTGACCGACCGCGTCGCGGCCGTGTTGTTCTCGCCTGTCTGGGGCGCCGTCGAGTGGCGCGAGCTGGCCGAGTGGATTCTCACCGACCGGCTGGACGTCCGTTTCCAGTTACAATTACACAAGTTGCTCTGGGAGCCGACGGCTCGCGGCGTCTGACCGGAACTGCCCGGCGGCTCGGGTGGAACGGTTTCTGTAACTTCCTGCGGAGCGTGAAGAAAGTCCCCCGATTCCCCCATCGGTGGCGGTTCTTCGCCAACACTATCGCTGTGCGGGAAGAATCGCAGACCCTCGGGGTGCCCTTTTCGGGCGTTGCTGCGGGGCCACTCAACCGGGGGACGCTGGGCATGATGGGACGACGGGCGCGACCCCTGCTGATCATCGGCGGGCTGATCGGGTGGACCGGACCGGCATCGGCGCAAACGACCGCACCGGTGGGCCGAGCGGTGCCCGATCCGGTCGTCGCGACGGTCGGCAGCCGGACGATCTCGGCTGTCGAACTCGGGTTCCGCTACTCGTTTACCCCGTGGCCGCAGCGCTACCGGCACGGGCTCGTCGCCGACCGGAAGGCGCAGTTCCTCGACGGCCTGATCGCCGAAAAGCTGCTCGCCGGGGCCGCCGAGAGCCGGGGGATTCGTCTCGATTCGCTCTCGCTCGCCTATCTCGATCACCTTGAAGGGCTGTTGCTGCGCGATGCACTCTACCGCGAGCGCGTCGCCGCTGGCCTCGTCGTGCCCGACACGATGCGGGCTCGGGCCGAGCGGTTGGGCGCGACCGCGCTGCTGCTCGATGCCGTCGCCGTCCCGACCAATCAACTCGACCGCGCCCGAGCGCTGCTCGCCGCCGGTCTGCCGCTCGATTCGCTCGCCGCGAAACTCCCCGGCGCCGCGACGGACACCGTTCGGTATCGCTGGGGTCAGCTCGAACCGTCGCAGGAAAACGGGCTGTATGGATTACGCCCCGGCGAGGTGAGTCGGCCGCTGGCGCTCGACGGGCGGACGGTTGTCGTTCGGCTGCGGGACGCCGCGATTGTGCCCGTCTCGTCGCAGCCGTCGGCAGCCGAGATCGACAAGACGCTTTCTGCTCGGATTCAGGCTGACCGCGCCGATGCGCTGGTCGAGCGGTTGCTCGGCAGCACGGCGTACCGCTCCGAACCGGCCTCGCTCCGGCCGCTGATCGACGTGCTGACGGCTCGGCTAAGCGCGCGTCGCGGCCAACCGCTGACGCTCGGCGAGGGCGATGTGGCAAGTCTGCGAACCGAACTTCGGGCTCGCGGTGCACAGTTCGGCGCCGTCGTCGCCCGCTCCGGTGCGGTTAAGCTGACGCTGGACGAGGCGGTGTGCTCGCTCGCTTTCGGTCACGACGGTTTTGCGGACCCGGCGAACCTCTGGCGCTCGGTCGATGACGCCGTCAAGCGCGCCGTGCGGGATGACCTGTTGCGGGCGGAAGCCGTGCGACTTGGGTTCGCCACCCGACCCGAGGTTCGCGACGAGTTGGCCCGCTGGCGCGACGCGGCGCTGGCCCGAGCGATGCGCCAGTCACTGGCCGCGCCGCTGCCCGTCGTCCCGGCTGTGCTCGCTGCGCCGTCTGTGGTTCAGTTGCGCGAACTGTTGCTGCCCGATCTTGCGGCGGTCGAGGCGACGCTGCGGCAGCTTGAATCGGGCGCCGATCTGGCCGATCTGGCCCGCGCCCGCTCGCTTGCCCCGACCGCCGTCGGTGGCGGACTGACGACGTGGCTCGACCCGGCCCGTCGCGGCGCCGTCGGCCAAGCCGCGCTGGCGATGGCGCCCGGCGATCTGTACGGACCGATCCGCGACGAGGCCGGACGCGGGTACTGGCTGATCCGGCTCGAAGCCCGTCGCCAAGTCGAATCCGCCGCCGCGCCGACCGATCCGCTGCTGCTGGCCCGGTCGCTGGCCGCTGCTGCCCGAGTCGCCCGAATCGATTCGGCCATCGCCGCGCTGGCCCGGTCGGTTCCGATCCGAATTGACGCTGCGCTGCTGGCCGCCGTTCGGGTTGATACCGGCGATGCGGTGGCCGAGCGGACCTTCGGGTTCGGCGGCCAATCGGCCGCCGTCCCGCCGCTGGCGCCGACCGCGTGGCGCGATCTGTCGTCGCCCGATCCGCTTCCATAGTTGTCCCCGATTCTTCACCGCCCGTTCTCAGTCGTCGGCTTCCCCATGCACCCACGCCCAGGCCCCGTGACCGCTCCCCACGCCCTCCGCCGGATTTTCTGCGCGCCCGTTTGGCTCGCGCTGCTTGCCGTTGTGTTGCTCATCGCCGCCCCAGCTTGGGCCGGGACGACCGGGAAGATCGCTGGTCGGGTGTCCGAC
>JBBSVG010000242.1:0-5132 GCA_038233775.1 Bacteroidota bacterium
GGCCGGTCCGGTCCGGGCGTTTTACGCCGATTTCGACCTGCGGACGGCCGATTATCAGCTCAAACCGATCTTCACGACCGGACAGAAGCCCGAGGCGACGGCCCAAGCGGCCAAAGCGGTCGTGCTGACCAACGGCGGGTTCTTCGGCTCGAACGGGACGTCGTCGTTCTCGCTGGCGCTGATCGACAGCGCGATTCGCGTCTCGAACATCGCCGCCGTGACGCGTGGAACGACGACGTATTACCCGACTCGGGCCGCGATGGGCGTGCGCCGCAACGGCAATCCGGCGACCCGGACGATGGAGTCCGCGTGGGTCTATACCGTCGGCAGCACGCTCTATTCCTACCCGACGCCGAACCCGAACACGCCGACGTTCGTCGCGCCGCAACCGACCCCGACGAGTCCGGCCGGCGCTGCGCCGTGGACGGTGACGGACGCCATCGGCGGCGGACCGATGCTGCTGCGGAACGGCGTTGCCCGAATCACTTATGACGAAGAAGTCATGTTCGGCTCGGGCGTCGAACTGAACGCCGCCTCGCCGCGCACGGCCATCGGGACGACCGGCGACCGGCACGCGATCCTGTTCGTCGTCGATGGTCGCGATTTGGCCTACTCGGCCGGGTTAACGCTGCCGCAGACGGCCGAGACGCTGCGGCAGTTGGGCTGCACCGACGCGATCAGCCTCGACGGCGGCGGCTCATCGACGATGGTCGTCGGCGGCACCATCGTCAACCGGCCGTCCGACGGCGTGACCCGCGTCATGCCGACGACCGTCGCCATCGTCCCGGCAGCCGCACCGGCGATCAAGCCGACCTTCGAGCGGTTCTTCGATACCGGCGACGGCGCGTCGATCTACCGCGAATCCGGCTCGGGTTGGACCGAAACCGCCAACGCCGGGTTCTACGGGGCAACGAAGGCGCGGCTCCACCCGACCGGCAGCAGCGCCATTCGCGGCGTGTTCTTCCCGCAGATCGACCGCGAAGCCGTGTACGAACTGAGCGCGTGGTGGGTCGCGTCAAGCAACCGGGCGAAGGACACGCCGATCACCGTCTATCACAACGGCGTCGGCCGGACGGTTCGGGTCGATCAAACCAGCGGCGGCTCGTCGTGGGTGACGGTCGGCGCCGGGTTTACGCTCGCGCCCGGCGATTCGGTCGCCATCTCGGCCGACGCGACCGCCGGGGCGGCCACGACCTACATCGTGACCGACGCGATCCGGCTGCGCTCGTTCGACGCCGCGCTGCCGGTTTCCGGCGACAAACCCGCCTCGCCGCGCCGGTTCGCGCTCTTGCCCGCCGCGCCGAATCCGTTCAACCCGACGACCGAGATCGGCTATCAGCTCTCGACCATCAGCCAAGTCAAGCTCCAGGTGTTCGATCTGCTCGGGCGCCGGGTCCGCACGCTCGTCGATGCGCGTCAGTCGGTCGGCGAGCACCGGGCGACGTTCGACGGCAGCGGCCTCGCGTCGGGCGTGTACTTGGTTCAACTCGTCGCCGGTGAGTTTTCGCAAACCCGCCGCTTGACCTTGCTGCGCTGAGCTTTTTTCGCCGACCGCAGCGGCGACCGATTGTTTTTTCGACACCTCCGGTTATCTTGCCAGCGTCGGGCTCGCTCCTTCCCAAAACGACCCGCCCGACGCGCACCTTTCCCTTCCCGATACGCGGCCCGTTGCCGCTGTTGCTGTCTCTCGGGCGCCCATTTGGGGCCGACCCGGCCGGAGGCGCACGCTGTCCACTTGTCTCGGGGAGCCTCGCATGAACCACCGCGTCTTTGCCCTGCTGCTGTTGCCCGCCACGGCCCACGCTGGCGGCGACAAACCCGCGCGACCGGCCCACACGAGCACCGCCACTGCGCTGCAAGCCCGCCGCTTCGTCGGCAACCGGATCGGCTCGTTCGTCTCCAATCGCGGGATGATCGGCCGCGATCCCGTGACCGGTAACGCCGGGTTCGAGTACCCGCGCGGCTCGGGCAAGTACGCGATCTACGACGCCGGAATCTGGCTCGGCGGCTACGTCGGCGGGCAGTTGCGGATGGTCAACGCTGAGTACAGCTACGACTTTCGCGGCGGACCGTACGGCGAAGCCGATGAAGCCGCGTGGCCGGTGCTCCGACTGACGCGCTTGGGCCTGACGCGGCTGCTCGACACCGACACCGCCAACGACGGCTCGGTTCCGGCCGACGAGCGGGCCGATTTCGTCCGCTGGCTGGCTTACCCCGGCTCGCCGCGCAGGATTGATTCGACCCGAGGCGGCCCGTTCTTCGGTCGCGAGGTGCCGCGCGTGCTGGGGGACGAGACGCTCTACACGATCTACCACGACGGCGGTCCCGGCGGCGCGACCGGCGATGATCGGCTGGTCACGACGCGGCCGTTCGATCTGGAGGTGCATCAGACGGTGTTCGGCGTCGATCAGCCCGGCGCCCCGACCCGGACGATGTTCGTCCGCTACCAGATCTTCAATCGCGGGACGCAGCCCATCGACTCGACCCGGCTCGGGCTGTGGATGGACCCCGATTTGGGCGCTGCCAACGACGATCTGGCCGGATTCGACGTCCCTCGCTCGCTGGCCTACGTCTATAACGGCGCCCCAACCGACGATGTGTACGGAACCAACGTCCCGGCCGTCGGCTGGACGGTGCTGCAAGGTCCGCTCACCGCCGCCGGACCGGAGGAAACCGGCACCGCGTTCGGACAGTCGCGCAGCGGGTTCCGCAACGTCCCCGCGACGGCCGGTTACATCCATGTCAACGGCGGCGCGACGATCCTACCGCTGCCGGAAGCCCAGCCGTTGTATTTCGAACTATCCGGCCTCACGGAAGATGGAGCACCTGTCGAACGTGCCTATCCAGACAGCCGGTTCGCCAGCTTCGGCGATCCCGTCACCGGCACGCCGCCGCTCGACGGCAGTGGCGACAACGTCAACGAGAGCCGCCGGTTTCCGGGCGACCGGCGGATGCTGATGGGCGTCGGGCCGTTCACCCTTGCGGCTGGTGATTCGCAGGATGTCGTGACGGCGTTTGCCGTCGGCGATCAGCGCGGCGACCGGATCTCGAACATCAGCGACCTGCGCTGGGTCGTCGAGAACGCCTACGCGGCTTACGTGTCCGGTTTCCTGGAGACCGACCCGACGCTTGCCGTCACCGCCGAACCGGTCCGACCGATGCGCTTCCGGCTGTTCCCAGCCGCACCGAACCCGTTCAATCCGTCCACCGAGTTGACCTACGTTCTGCCGACCGACGGACCGGTGCAACTGACCGTGTACGATCTGCTTGGGCGGCGAATCCGCACGCTCGTCGATGCGCCGCAGACAGCCGGTGAGCACCAGTTGCGGTTCGACGGCAGCGGGCTTACGTCGGGCGTGTACTTGGTCCAACTCGTCGCCCGCGAGTTTTCCCAAACCCAGCGGCTGACACTGTTGCGTTGACTTTTTTGGCGTCACCCCGGCGACAAGGGATTGGTTTTCCCTCTCGCCGGGTTATCTTGGCCGAAGCGCCGGGCTCGCTCCTTCCCAAAACGACCCGCTCGACGCGCACCTTCACTTCCCGATACGCGGCCTGCCGCCCGGTTCTGCCTCTCTGCTGAGGACCGTCCGAGCCTGCGCCGCCTGCGATCCGCTCCGCGTTCGGCCCGACTTCGGTTCGGTGCTGCGCCGGAGGCATCTCGCGTCCGCCCATCTCCATCGGGGAGCCACCGGTATGTCCTTTCGCCCCATCGCCGTCGGCCTCGGCCTGACGCTCGCGCCGCTCGTCGCCCACGCTGGCGGCGGACCCGCCAAACCCGCCCGCGCCACCGCAACGGCCGGGCTGCAAGCTCGACGCTTCGTTGGCAACCGGATCGGTTCGTTCGTCTCCAATCGCGGGGGGATCGGCCGCGAGCTGGATACCGGCAGTTCTGGCTTCGAATACCCGCGCGGCTCGGGCAAGTACGCGATTTATGCGGCTGGACCGTGGATCGGCGGCTACGTCGGCGGCCAGTTGCGGATGACCAACGCCGAGTACAGCTACGACTTTCGCAGCGGTCCCTATGGCGAGGCGGACGAATCGGGCTGGGGCGTCGTTCGGCTGACGCGCTCGGGGCTAACGCGGCTGCTCGATGCGATTCCCGGCAACGACGAGTCGGTTCCGGCCGAGGAGCGCGACGATTTCGCCCGCTGGCTGGCCTATCCCGGCTCGCCGCGTATGATCGACACGACCCGAGGCGGCCCGCACTTCGGCCAGCTGGTCCCGAAGATCACAGGCGACGAGACGATCTACACGATCTACCACGACGGCGGCCCCGGCGCGCTGACCGATACCGTCAGCCTCAACACCCACTTCGATCCGCTGCATCGCGTCTTCAACACGGCGCCACTGGACATCGAGGTGCGCCAGACCGTGTTCGGCTACGACCGGCCCGGTGCGCTGAACCGGGCGATGTTCGTCCGCTACACGCTCTACAATCGCGGCTCTCAACCCATCGACTCGACCCGCATCGGCCTCTGGGCCGACCCCGATCTCGGCGACGCCTCGGATGATCTATACGGCTACGATGTGCCGCGACAGTTGGCCTACGTCTACAACGGCAACGCCAACGATGGCGCGTATGGCTCAAATGTTCCAGCGGTCGGCTGGGCGTTTCTGCAAGGACCGCTGGTGCCGGATGCGAGCGCAACAGGCCATGCGTTCGGCCAATCGCGCCCCGGCTACCGCAACCTGACCCTCTCGGCCGCCCCCGAAATCGGGAAAAGCTATTCTCCCCGGACAGCGCTCGAAGCCTATCGACAGTTGAGCGGGTTTCACCGAGACGGGCGTCTGCTGGACCCGTTGAGGCCAGCCAATCGATTTATCTACGATGGCGACCCCGTCACCGGGACCGGCTGGCTTGACGGAACACTCAATCAGCCGGGTGACAGGCAATGGATGGGCGCCATCGGTCCGTTCACGCTTGCGCCGGGCGATTCGCAGGACGTCATCACGGCGTTTGCCGCCGGTGACCGGCGTGGCGATCCGCTCAACAACATCTCCGATCTCCGCTCGGTCGTCGATACGGCCAACCTGCAACGCGCTGCCGGTTTCCCCGAGCCGCCGCTCGTCCATCTGCCCCGCGTCGCCTTCGCCCCGCCCGCGCCGACGGTTAGGGTCACCAACCTCAACCA
>JBBSVG010000243.1:0-5125 GCA_038233775.1 Bacteroidota bacterium
AATCTCCGTTCGTGGTGAGCCTGTCGAATCCATGAACGGAGCCTTCACAGCCGTTCTCTGCACGCTTTAGTTTTCTCTCACCGGCTCCCCTTTCATATAAAACCCCCGCGATTATGGGACAGATTTCATACATAAACGGTGCGCGGCTGCAACGCGCGCTCATCGCCGGGTCGGCGTGGGTCGTCGCGGCGCAGGAGCAACTCAACCGGATCAACGTTTTCCCGGTGGCCGACGGCGACACCGGGACGAACATGGCCGCAACGCTCAAAAGCGTGGCCGCTGGGGCGCGCCGAATGAAGGCGACGGCGACGGTCGGCGAGATGAGCAAAGCCGCCGCGCAGGCCGCCTTGATGGGCGCTCGCGGCAACTCCGGCGTCATCCTCGCCCAGTTTTTTCAGGGGTTGAGCGAAGGCGTCGGCGATGCGCTCCGGCTGACGAGCCTTGCCTTCGCCAAAGCCGCCCGCCGGGCCTCCGCATGCGCCTATGAATCGCTCAGCGAGCCGAAAGAGGGGACGATCCTGACCGTCATCCGCGCGTGGGCTGAGCACGTCGAGTCGATTGCCGAGCGGACGCACGACGTGGCCGATCTGCTCCGCAGCGGGTTGGTCGCCGCCCAGGCCGCATTGAATCGGACGCCCGATCAACTCGCGCAGCTCAAGGCCGCTGGCGTCGTCGATGCCGGAGCGCAAGGGTTCGTTCACCTGCTCGAGGGCGTCGTCCGCTACATCGAGAGCGGCGATCTCGACGCGACCATCGCCGACGCTGACGATGCCATCGAGACGGCCGACGACGGGCACGACCACCCGACCGGCGAGCTGGACGAGCCGACGTACCGCTACTGCACCGAATGTTACATCGAGGGGACGGCCATCGACCGCGCCGGGCTGCGTCGTGAACTCGAAGCGCTGGCCTGCGACTCGCTGATCGTCGCCGGCTCGCCGACGACCGTCCGCATCCACATCCACACCGACCGGCCCGACCACGTGGTCCGCATCGCCGCCAAACACGGCGCGACGACCCAAGAAAAGGCCGACGACATGAAGCGGCAGGTCGCCGCCGTCAAAGACGCCGCGCGGGTCAAGCGCGTGACGATCCTGACCGACAGCGCCGTCAGCCTGCCGCCGGGCTATGCCGACGCGAACGCGGTTCAGATCGTCCCGCTCCGCATCAGCTTCGGACCCGAGACGTTCATCGACGGCGTGACGCTCTCGGCCGATCAGTTCTACGACAAACTCGTCGAGAGCCCGCACCACCCGACCACCTCGCAGCCGACGCCGGCCGACTTCAAGCGGGCGTTCGAGCTGCTGGCCGATCAGGGGACGGGCGTCGTCTCGGTCAACCTTTCGGGCGCGTTGAGCGGCACGGTCGGGTCGGCTCGAAATGGGGCGAAGCTGGCCGACAAGAAGGGCAAGCGGGTCGAGGTGATCGACGGCGCCTCGTGTACCGTCGGCCAGGGGTTGCTGGTGATGGAAGCCGTTGCGGCGGCGCGGCGCGGATTGGACGCGGCCGAGGTCGCCCAAGCCGTGACCGATGCCCGCTCGCGGCTGCAGTTTTTCGTCTATTTCGACACGATGGAATATCTGGTTAAGGGCGGTCGCGGGTCGAAGTTTCGCGGGTTGATGGCCCGCGTGCTCAACCTGCGACCGCTGCTGACGCTCGACGAAACCGGCAAACCGGTCGTCTTCAGCAAGACGATGGGCGGACCGACGGCGCTGAAAAAACTGATGCGCCACGTCCGGGCCGCCGCCGAGGGAAAGCGTGGACTGCGGGTCGCCATCGCCCACGCCAACGTCCCGGAGCAAGCCGCCCGCTGCGCCGACCAGTTGCGCGAGTGGTTCGACGTCGCGCCCGTCATGATCGAGCCGGTCAGTCCGGTGCTCGGCGTTCATGCCGGACCCGGCGCGGTCTGCATCGCGTTTCTGCACGACTAACCCGGCACCTTCCGGCCTCCGCCCGGCGTTCACCGGGGGACGCGGCGCCTGGGGAGGGTGCCGAATCCTCAACCAACGGAGGCGCGCATGATGTACGTCGAGACGGTGGACAAGACCCAACTCTATGTCAAGGATTGGGGCACGGGCAGCCCGGTCATCCTCATCCACGGCTGGCCGCTGACGGCCGATAGCTGGGACGATCTGGCGATCCCGTTCGTCAACGCCGGGCACCGGGTCATCGCCTACGACCGGCGCGGCTTCGGTCGCTCGTCGCAACCGTGGTCGGGTTACGACTACGACACGCTCGCCAACGATCTCGCGGCCGTGATCGCGGCGACCGACGCCAAGGACGCGGCGCTGGTCGGCTTCTCGATGGGCGGCGGCGAGGTGGCCCGCTACATGTCGCGCCACAGCGGCCGCAACGTGTCGCGCGTGGCGCTGGTCTCGTCGGTCGTTCCGTACCTGTTGCAGACGCCGGACAACCCCGACGGCGTGCCGCAGGCGATCTTCGACCAGATGGCCGAGGCGATGAAGGCCGACCGGCCGAAGTTCTTCACCGGCTTCTTTAAAGACTTCTTCGGCGTCAGTTGGGTCAAGCACCCGGTCAGCGACGAGATCTTGCACTGGGCGTGGCTGATGACGATGCAGGCGAGCCTGCGGGCGACGCTGGCCTGCGCCGAGGCGTTCGCGACGACCGATTTCCGCCCCGATCTGCCGTACTTCACCGTCCCGACGCTCATCATCCACGGCACCGCCGACCGGACCGTGCCCATCGACCCGAGCGGTCGCGCCGCCGCCAAAGGCATCGCTGGGGCGAAGCTGATCGAGTACGAAGGCTCGCCGCACGGCCTGTTCGCCACCGACCAAGAGCGGCTGACCAACGACCTGCTCGACTTCCTCAAAGGCTGATTTGATAATCCGCCGTCCACGCGACAGAAGGGTTTTATGACCGATGTGCTGGTGGTGGGCGGCGGACACAACGCGCTCGTGACGGCGTGTTATTTGGCGAAAGCCGGGCTTTCCGTGACGGTCTGTGAGCGACGGCCAATCGTCGGCGGAGCGGTGGTGACCGAAGAGGTCATCCCCGGTTACCAGTTCGACATCGGCTCGTCGTGTCACATCATGATCCATCTGACACCCATATTAAAAGATCTCGAACTGGAGACGCGGTTCGGGCTGGAGTACTGCGACCTCGACCCGTTCGCCTTCCATCCGCTGGAGGACGGCCGCTGGTTCGCCTTCTACCGCGATCTCGACCGCACCTGCGCCTCCATCGCGACCGTCTCGCCGAAAGATGCCGAGACCTATCGCGAGTTCGTCCGCTTCTGGGGCCAGTTCAACGAGGGCGTGTTCGCTGCCTTCTTGAAGCCGCCGACGATGGCGAACTTCGGTCGCGAGATGATGCTGCGGATGGCGCGGCAGGGCGACGGGGCGAAAGGCCACGCCAAAGCGCTCGGGCTTGATTTGGGCAAGCACGCGCAGACCGATCTGCTGCGGAAAATCTTTACCAACTATGGGGCGCTGATCGACGAGACGTTCGAGCACCCGGCCGTTCGGTCGGCATTGACGTGGCTCGCGGCGCAGAGCGGTCCGGGTCCGACTGAGATCGCGACCGGCGAGTTCTTCGGCTGGCACTCGATGTTGCACACGTCAGGCGCGAAGCACCCGAAAGGCGGCTCCGGGATGCTGACCCAAGCGATGGCCCGCTGCCTCGAAGCCCACGGCGGGACGATCCGGTTGGACGCGGAAGTGGCCCGGATCGACGTCGAGAGCGGCAAAGCGGTCGGTGTGACGTTGAAATCTGGCGAACAACTCCGCGCCCGCGCCGTCGTCTCGGGCGCCCATGTGCAGACAACGCTGCTCGATCTGCTGCGGCCTGAGGACGCGCCGCTCGGCTTGCAAAAGCGCGTCGAGCGGGTTAAGGTCGGCAACGGGTTCGGCATGGCCGTCCGGTTCGCCCTCAACGCGCTGCCCGATTACCCCGGCTTCCCAACCGACGGGTCGGGCGACTGTCATCAAGGGATGCAACTGCTCTGTCCGTCGACCGAGTTTCTGATGAAGGGCTACAACGAATACCTGCGCGGCGAGCCGTCGAGCGAGCCGCCGGTGCTCGGGATGACGTTCACGCCGGTCGATCCCGGCATCGCGCCGCCGGGCAAGCACTCGATGTTCGCTTGGAGCCAATATCACCCGTACGACCTGGCCGGCGGGCAGCATTGGGACGACATTCGCGAGCGCGAAGCTGACCGGATCACCGCCACGATCACCCGCTACGCGCCCGGTTTCGCCGCGTCGGTCGAGGGTCGGTTCATCCAGACGCCGCTCGATCTGGAGCGCCGACTCGGGCTGCGCCGGGGCAACGTCATGCACGTCGAGATGTCGCTCGATCAGATGTTCATGTTCCGTCCGCTGCCCGAACTGGCGACCTACAAAACGCCGCTCGAAGGGCTGTATTTGACCGGCGCGAGCACGCACCCCGGTGGCGGTGTCTTCGGCGCGAGCGGTTACAACGCGGCAAAGGTCATGTTGAAAGATCTGAAACCGAAGCGTGGGCTATTCGGCCTCGGCGGGCGATGAGCTGGCCCGTCACGCTGGCCCAAGCCGTCGATGTGATCCAGCTCCACCTGCCGCCCGAGTTGTGGCCTGCCGACCATGCTGTGCTGCTTGACCAGATCGCCGACGCGGTCGGGCTGGGCGAGGGGCAGAACCCGCAACTCCTCGCCGCCCTCGGCGCGACCGACGCCGTTGATGCCGCCCGCCTGATCGTCACCGAGATCAGAGGAGAGCGATGAGCGATGAGTGATGAGCGAGGAGCGATGGAAAGGCGATTTCGGATGGATGATCGCGGATTGATGAAACGGCGGCGCGGCGCTCTTGCTGTATCCGTTGCCGTTCTCTTGCCGTGAGCTGATAGCTGATAGCCGACAGCGTCTTTACCGACCCCATTCAGGACTGCTTGGCATGAACGCTGGCGAGGCGCTGTTCCATCCGATAAAGGATGGCCCCCGTACCTGTCTGATGACCCCGCTCCCTCGTTGCATGTCTCCCCGCATCGACCGATCTGGAGGAGATCCATGGTTCACCGCTGGCCCACCACCCTCGATGCCGCCGTTGCGCTGCTGACCGAGCGGTTCGACCGACACATCCGCGACGAATTGCGCCAAGCAACCGATCCAGAAGCGATTCGCTCGGTC
>JBBSVG010000244.1:0-5106 GCA_038233775.1 Bacteroidota bacterium
CCGTCGAGCAGCGCGTCGAGGGAAGCGGACATGGCAAGGAATCGGTGTGCCGCAAGGTAACACCACGCCGGGGAAACGGGAAACGGTCCGCGCCGGGTTAACCCGTATCTTTGCCCGCGCCGGTCCGCCCTGCGCCGGTCGCCGCGTTTTCTCCGACCCCGAACCCGTCTCCTGATGCTGCATACCCCATCGCGCGCCAGCGGTCTGCTTGCCCATCCCACCTCGTTTCCCGGCCGATTCGGCATCGGCGATTTCGGCGAGGCGGCCTACCGGTTCGTCGATTTTCTCCGGGCGGCGAAGCAGGCGCTCTGGCAAGTGATGCCGCTCGGTCCGACGGGTTACGGCGACTCGCCGTATGCGTGCTACTCGGCGTTTGCGGGCAACCCGTACCTGATCGCGCTCGAACCGCTCGTGCGCGAAGGGTTGCTCGAAGCGGGCGATTTAGAGGGCGGACCCGACTTCGGCAGCGGGCGCGAGGTCAACTTCAATGCGGCGATTCCGTTCAAACTCGACCGACTCCGCCGCGCCTACGACCGCTTCTGCGCCGGGCACGGCGACCCGAAGATGGCCGCGTGGTTCACCGAGTTTCGCGGCCACCACGCCGCGTGGCTGACGACCTACGCGACGTTCATGGCGCTGAAAGACTTCCACGGCGGTCCGGCGTGGGTCGATTGGGCGCCGGAGTTGAGCGACAGCCGGAATCCGGCCGTAACCGAGTGGAAGGCGAAGCACTCGGGCGCCATCGAGTTCCACCAGTTCTGCCAGTTCCAGTTCTTCCGCCAATGGGGCGCCTTGAAGAGCTACGCCGCCCGCGCCGGCGTCCAGGTGATCGGCGACATCCCGATCTTCGTCGCCTTCGACTCGGCCGACGTCTGGGCCAACCCCGAGCAGTTCTGGCTGGATGAAACCGGCCAGCCGACGGTCGTTGCCGGTGTTCCGCCCGATTATTTCTCGCCGACCGGGCAGCGCTGGGGCAACCCGCTCTACCGCTGGGACCGGATGAAGGCCGACGGCTATCGCTGGTGGATCGACCGCTTCCGGGCCGCGTTTGAACTCTACGACATCGTCCGGTTGGACCATTTTCGCGGCTTCGAGGCCTACTGGGCCGTCCCAGCCGACCAGCCGACGGCCGAGCACGGGACGTGGGAGCAGGGGCCGGGGATCGACCTGTTCCGCGCCGTCAGCGACGAACTCGGCGACCTGAAGATCATCGCCGAGGATCTCGGGCTGATCACGGCCGAGGTCGAGCAACTCATCAAGCAGACCGGTTTCCCCGGCATGAAGGTGCTGCAATTCGCCTTCTCGAGCGACGCGACCGACCCGTTCCTGCCGCACAACCATCAGCCACACACGGTCGTCTATACCGGCACCCACGACAACGACACGACGGTCGGCTGGTTCCAGTCGTGCACACCGAAAGAGCGCTCGCACGCGCAGCGCTATTTGGGCCGCGACGGGCACGACATCGCGTGGGATCTGATCCGCGCCGCGCTTGGCTCGGTCGCCGACACGGCCGTGGTCCCGGTGCAAGACCTGCTGCAACTCGGCACCGAGGCCCGGATGAACATGCCGGGCAAGCTCGGCGGCAACTGGGGCTGGCGCTACCATGCTGGCGACCTGACGCCAGAGATCGCCGCCCGGCTGGCCGATCTGACCACGCTCTACTGGCGCGACGGTCTGCAACTGCCGCGCAAGCGGACGCTGAGCGACACGATGCCACGCTGATCGGTCCACCCGCGCCCTGTCGAGTACCGTTCGTGGTGAGCCTGTGCGTTAGCGGACCGCTATCGCAGAATCGATGAACGGTACGACCCTATTTTCTCTCAAATCTCGGTTTCTCTTTGACCCTGCACCCGCTGACGGTCGGCTCGCGGTGGACGTACCGCGTCACATGGCGCGGCTTCGAAGCGCCGGAATCCGTTGTGACGCAGACCGTTGCGCCCGAAACGCGGCTCGTCGGCGGGCGCGTGTACCGGATTGTCCGGCCCGACGATGCCGACCTGCCGCCGCTCTACCTGCGCTCGGATGACACCGGTATCTACCGCTACGACGACGGACTGGCCGACGAACTGCCGCTCGTTCCGGCCGATCCCGAGGCGACGTGGGTCGAGCAGCGCGACGAGCAGACCATCGAGTTCTACACCTTGCCCCGGCTCGAGACGATCACCGTCGCCGCCGGGACGTTCCTCGACTGCACCCGGATCGAAGCCGCCGGGACGTGGGCCGAGGGGCAACCGGCGACCATCTTGAAGATGTGGTATGCCCCCGAGATCGGCCTCGTCGGCCGGATCTGGAGCCCGGCTGAAGGACTCATCATCGCCCACGAACTGCTGGCGTTCGAGATCGCTGAGTAGCTATCAGCCGTCAGATAGAGCGGTTTTCGGAGAGCTTTGAAGGCTGCTTGGAGATGATCACCGAGATAACCGCCCCCCGGCGGGGGGCAGCCGGCGACAGCCGAGCGGGGGGGTGAACCGGTTGCAGCCTGAACGACGACCCCCACCGGCGCTGCGCGCCTGCGGTAGCGGTCCGCTACCGCTCTCCCCGACGGGGAGGGGTTTGCCCGAACCAGCATCCCACTTCACACATCTCTGAATACCGCTCTATCAGCTTACGGCAAGAGAACGGCGACGGCGGATTGCCCAATCTTTGCAGCACCCTCTCCACAAGGGTTGTCTGAAAACCGGCTCCCTGTCCGGTTTTTCCGAAGGGCCGACCTCTTTTCTCCTGAAACCGTTACCTTCCGCCACCCCGAGGTCTCGCGGCGCGTGTCGCTTACGATCCGGTTTCGGAGAGGCATGTTCAGACTTCATCCTGCTTCGACCGGGATAGAAGGGCGAAAAATCATCATTCGGCGCTGGTTCCAGCCGCCGGTTGCCGTACGCTGATGGCCGACAGCTGACAGCTCTCAACCACCCACCGTTTTCACGAGGCGCTTATGTTCCCCACCTCGAGCCGCTTGTTGCTCACCGCTGCTGTTGTCATCCTGTTCGGCGCGATCTCCGTCCGGGCGCAGGAGGCGCCGATGAAGTTCGGCGATGTCACCGCCACCACCTTGCAGGAGCCGGCCCCGGCCGACACCAACGCCGCCGCCGTCGTCTTATGCGACTACGGCAACGTCAGCTTCTCCGATGAACTGAAGCTCGTGTACGAGCGGCATCTGCGGGTTCAGTTGCTCAAGCCGTCGGCTTACGAGCACTGGGCGACGGTGGTGATCGGCTTCAATCCGAAAGACGGTCGGGTGTCGGACATCAAAGGCGCCACCTACACGCTCTCGTCTGCGGGCGAGGTGGTGACGCACAAGCTCGACAAGAAGTCGATCTTTGAAGAAAAGGTGAGCGACACGTACCGCCGCTACCGATTCACGCTCCCGGCGCTCGAACCGGGCGCGGTGATCGAGTACACCTTCCGGCGGCAGTCCGATTCGCCGTTCGATATGCCGGACTGGTATTTCCAGACCGACGAGCCGGTCAAGTGGAGCGAGTTTCGCGCGGAATTGCCGCCGTATTTCGGTTACACCATCGTCTCCAACCGGACCGCCTTCGCCGATCAGTCGTCGGGCACCGTCAACCGGAGCTACCGGATTCCGCTCGGTGAGGGGCAGTTTCTCTCGTCTCGCGGCACCGGCAACACCGCGCGTTGGGTGATGACCGACCAGCCCGCGCTCCGCGACGAGCCGTTTCTGACCACGCCGAGGGATTTCCGCGCCCGCTTGCGCTTCCAGTTGGCGCAATACCGCTGGCCCGAGCAGAACCCAGTCGATGTGCTCCGCACCTGGCCCGACGTGGCTAAAGAGCTGCTCGACAGCGACCGGTTCGGCAGTCAACTCGACCGGCATCGGGTGCTGCGCGAGGCCGCCCAAGCGGCGATTGTCGGCAAGACGACCGATGAGGACAAGGCGCTGGCGATCTACGATCACGTGCGGACGACGATGACGTTCAACGACGACATGGAGATCTTCCCCAGCCGCAATCTCGACAAGGCGTATGCGGCCCGCTCGGGCTCGAACGCCGAGATCGCGCTGATCCTGACCTCGATGCTCCGCACGGCCGGGTTGCATGCCGATCCGGTGCTGATCAGCACCCGTGGACACGGCCGGGTGCTGCGCGAGTATCCGCTCGTCGATCAGTTCAACGATGTCGTGACGTCGGTCAAGCTGGGCGACAAAGATGTGCTGCTTGACGCGACCGATCCGCTCCGGCCGATGGGCATGCTGCCGTTCTCGGCGCTGAACGAGTGGGGCTGGTTGGTCGCCCCGGAGCCGCGCTGGGTGGCTATCTCGCAGCGCGAGGTCAACTCACACGAGCTGAAACTGACCGGGAAGCTCTCGGCCGACGGGACCGTGACGGGTCGGGTGGTCGATACCGACGTGCTCTACAACGCGCTCAACGCCCGCTCGACGCTGAAAGACCCCGAGGACAAGCGCCGCGAGCAACTGACCAAGCGGACCTTCGGCGACCTGCCGGGGACCGAGATCGACTCGATCTCGTACCGCAATGCCGACGCCCTCTCGCAGCCGCTCTCGACGGTCGTCACGTTCACCACGCCGAACGTCGCCCAATCGGCAGGCGAGTTCATCTATCTCAACCCAATGCTGGTTGACCGGATGGAGTCGAGCCCGTTGACTCGGCCGGAGCGGGCGTTTCCCATCGATATGGGCCACCCGTCGCTCGATACCTACGCGCTCGAACTGGCGCTGCCAGCCGGTTACACGGTCAAGGATCTGCCCAAACCGGTCGTGCTGCGGCTGCCGGACGGGTCGGCCGAGTACCGCCGGACCATCACGGCCGAGGGCGGCATGGTGAAGGTCGAAGCGCGGACGCTGTTCCGCAAGGCGATCTACCCGCCGACCGATTACAACGACTTGCGCCGGTTCTACGACGGCATCGTCAAGGCCCACGGCGAGCAACTCGTGTTGCAGCGGATTAGCAGCACGACCCCGGCCGCCGCGCCGACGTCGGGAGGGAAGTAGATGATCGCGTTTTTGACCCTTGCTGCTGCGCTGACCGTCGTCGGCGGCGACGAGTTTCCGGCGGCGACGATCCCGACGGCGCTGCGCAACGGCGCAAGCTCGGTGGTCCGGTTGGACGAGGAGTCGTTCACTGTCAA
>JBBSVG010000245.1:0-5106 GCA_038233775.1 Bacteroidota bacterium
CAAAGACGGCGTGGGGCCAACTCAAGGCCGACTATCACGACACGTGGAGCGAGCTGGCCGGGCTGACCCGCTCGACCAACGACCAAACCGACGCGCTCGGCGAGGCGACGGCCGCCGCCGTCATCGCTGCCGCGCAGGCCAAAGCCGACGCCGACGCCGCTGCCGCTGCTGCGAAGGGCAAGGACGTGCTGCGGGAGAAGGTTCAGACGCTCGACGCAGCCATCGCCAACACGGCATCGACCGACGAGGCGAAGCTGCGCCGACTCATGGCCGAGCGGGCAGAGACGCAGGCGCTGATCGATGCGCACGACCAGCTCATCAGCCGCATCGAGACGGAGCGGCTGATGAGCTGGCGCACGCTCGACCCCGTCGGCGGCGCGGGTACGATCTCGACGGCGGACGCGCGACAGAAGGCGCGGGATAAAAAGATCGGCGGCTACACCGATGGCATCCGTCGGCTGCCGGACTCGATGGACCGACTCGTCGATGGGCAGGACGCGAAGATCGGCGGCGATCTCGTCAAGGCTGGCGAGGACGGCCAGAAGCAGCTCGACAAGATGACCGCTGCGGCGGTCAAGTGGGGCACCACGTTCGGCGATCAAATCAGCCAGGTTGTCAAGGCGCTCGGCCAGCTCAACGCCGAGTTGGGCACCGAGCAGGACGCGCTGAAAGCAGCCGAGCGACGGGCAGCATCGGCCACCGGTGCGGACAAGGCGGCGGCCGAGCAAGAGGCGTTGCGCCACAAGGAGCGGATTCGGCAGATCGAGGAGCAGAAGAACGCGGCTCGGGTGGCCGCGCTGTCCGCGTTTGACGGGATCGTGCTGGAGGCGCTGGCGAAGATTGCGGCCAAGATCATCGGATCGAACCCCACACCGCTCGGCATCGCGGCAGCCGCCGCGATGGTCGCGACCGGGAAGGTGCTGTTCGACAAAATCAAATCGACTGTGGCCGGCTTCGAGTCGGGCGGCTACATCGGGGGCGGCGAGCAGCTTATCCGGGTGAACGAGCGCGGCCGCGAGTTCGTCGCCAACGCGGGCGCGACGAAGCGGTTCGGCCCCCTGCTCGAAGCGATGAACAGCGGGATTGATCCGCGCTCGCTCTCGGCCGGAACGGGCGGTGGCGGGACGATGCGCGTCGAGGTCCGACTCACGGGCGAGCTGACCGGTCGCGGCACCGAGTTGCAGGCGGTGCTCGACAAGAGCCTGTCGCAGCAGGTCAAGCTGGGAGGCGCCTGAGAGATGGCAACCGCCCCCTGGCTCGTCGCCACGCTCGCCCGCTCGGGCCGGGTCGCGCGCACGCTGACGGTCCACCGCCCCGATTACGTGGGTGCGGTGGTGCCGCTGGCGGTGCTCTCTGGGTGGCGGTTGTCGTGGGGCAAGCGCGACGAGGGTTTCGGCGACAACGTGCTCATGTCGCGGTTCACCTTCGCCGCGCTCGACCGCGACGGCGCGATCTACGACACGCTCGTCGCGGCCTCGGCGTCCGGCACGGCCGAGGCGTACCGGGTCACGCTGACCGGCTCGGATGGCTCGTCGTGGACCGGCCTCGTTCGGCTCGATGTGGCCGAGCGCTCGCTCGACGTGACGCGCGGCCGGACGGTTGAGATGGCGGCTGTCTGTGGGCTGGTCTATGGCTCGGAGCGGCCGGCGACGTTCGGGGCGACGACGGTGTACGGCCAACTCATCGGCCAACTCATCGGCGGCTCGACCTCCGGCCTCTACGGCACGGCGCCTGTCGGCGTCGAGCTACCGGTGCGCTTCGCCCAGTCGTGGCGCTCGGTCGTCGATGCGTCGGCGGCGAAGGGCTTCGACAAGCTGTTCCTCAACTCGCTCGCTGGGTGGCTCGACGACTCGGGCGCCATCGACACGACCTCGACCGAGGTGCTGCGGCAACTGCTCGATGCGTTTGGGTTGCGCGCTTGGCAAGGACTCGATGGCGTCTGGCACGTCTGCGAGCGGGTGATGATCGGCGAGTCCGTCCCGGCCGCCTCGACCGACGCGATGCTCGTCGGGTCGCCTTTCGACGCATCGGCGCCGACGATCACCCGCCCGGCCGTCTCGGCCCAAGAGCGCACGATCACGCCGGGCGAGCTGGCCCGCGACGGGATGCTCTTCACTGTCGACCGGATCGGCGGCGTCCGGCTGGTCCGCGAGATCCCGGCGGTGCTGTCGGGCGGCGTGCCGCTCCCATTCAGCGTCGTCAAGGACGGGACGTTCATCGACTGCCCGGCCAACGTCGCCACGCGCTGGACGGCCTCTCCGGCCGGGACGCTCGTGACGCAGGCGGTCGGCAGCGGTCGGGCGATGCGGCTCGATCCGGGCGTGACGGCGACGCAGCCGACGGCGTGGGTCGAGGCGGGAACAGCGGTCTATCCCTACCTCCTGTTTCAGGCTGCAACTGTGCCGGGCGCCTCCCCCGCGTCGAACCTCTACATCCATATCCGCCACCGCGTCTACCTCGATCCGGCCGACGATTCGGAGCGGCTGTATCTCGACCGCGCGGGCACTTGGGCGACGGCGACGGATCGCGGCTGGATAGACGGTCCTTTCGATGACGACGTGCAGGCCGAGCGACTGATCTCGGGCAACTGGGGCGGGAGCGTGAAAGCCGTCTCGTTCGCCGCCGCGCCGCCGCCCAAAACCGGGCAACTCTCCGTCGCCTTCACCGCGCCGGACGCCACCGACCCCTCCTATGGGACGGGCGGGTACATGCTGGTCGGCAAGGTCGAGCTGCGGCTCTACGACAAGCCGGCCGTGGCCGGGACGCCGTCGATTGGCACCGGCGGCGGGAGCTACACCGCCTCGACGGCCTCGACGCCACCGGCAGACGGCAAGCCCGCGACCTCGTACAAGGCGCTGATCCGCCCCATCGCCACCGGGTGGCGGCCACGCGATCCGATCATCGAGATGGCGCGGCCGTTCGGGGATTTCGGACCGAGTGAGGCGCAGATCTCCGTCGATCCGACCGTCAGTCTCACCACCCCCGCGCTCTGGCAGGCGGCGCCGGACGGCCCAATCTACAGCGACCATTTCGAGCTGGTGGCGCGGGAGCGGATCGCGCAGCAGGACCGGGCGCTCGTCGGGCTCTCGGCGACGCTATTGGGCATCTATCCGCCCGAGGCCGCGCTCGTCGCCTCGGGCCTGCCGGGCATCGCCGACGGGACGCGGTTCGTCGCGGTCTGGTGTGAGATCGATGAGCAAGACCGGACGCGCGGCCTCTGGCTGGAGAAGCGGGCCTTCTACGTCGATCCGCTCCTGACGGCAACGGTGGAGATAGAAGCATGAGCGGTTATCGCCTGCGCTGGACCGGCAACCCGAACGTCATCGTCCTCAAGACGACGAGCGGCGCAGCGCCCAATACCGCGCCCGTCGCCGGCGTCACGTACACGGCTGGGCAGACGCTCGGCAATGCTGTCGTTCTGGCCGCTGGATCGATCCCCGCGCGCTCGGTGCTCGATGGCCCGCGCGGCTACGGCGTGGTCACGCGAGACTACGCCATCTATCCGCTCGGCCGAGGCACCGACCGCGTGTCGGGCCAGCCGCTCCGGCTCGCGGTGCGGGAGACGGCGCCCGAACCAACGCAGCCAGTTGCCTACGCGGGCGGCTATGCGCTGTACCCTGAACCAGCGACGAGCAGCACCCTGCAGATTGCGACGATCAGCCGGGCGCCAGCAGGCGTGCTCGCAGCAACCTTCACGGTGACTGCCCGCATCTGGTTCGCCCGACCCAGTGCTTCCTTCTCGGGCTATGGCGGATCGGACACGAATGGAGGCATCCTGAGCGTGTCGGCGAAGCGGAACGTCGAGGGAGCCCGAGCGGTCTGGATCGCGGTCCAGTCGTACAACGCGGGCGACAATACGATCACCCTCAAGGTCGCAGCGACCAACGGCTACATCGCAGGGTCTTTCACTGTCAATCTGTTCGAGTGGACCCTGCTCTCGTTCGTGATCGCGGGGAATCAGATCATCATCCGTCGCAATGGGGTACTCGTGGCGAGCTACAGCGCATCCTCCATGCAGTACAATGGGAATTCAGGGTGCTGGGTCGGCAGATATATCGACTGGTCGGGGGCACCTCCACCCGCTGCGACGTGTCAGTACTGGATCGACGACGTCACGTATGATGATGGCGTTAGCTCGACTTCTGATGGCTGGGAGACGGGGTTTGGCGTCTGGACGCACAACACGGCGATTCAGAGAGTAGCACTATGATCTACACCCGCAGCATTTCGTTTACCGATCAGACGGGCGCCGCAGCCGCTGGCGTGCGCGTCACCTGCACGCTCGAGGCGCCGACGACCGCAGGCGGCAAGCGCATCCTGTCGCGGCCGCTGAGCGCCGTGACGGGCGCCGACGGCCGCATCACTGTCGCGCTCGGCTATCCGGGCCGCTGGCGCGTCGACGTGCCGGGTGAGAAACCGAGCTACTTCGTCATCGCCGCGACCGACGCGGTCGGCCCGCTGGACGTCGTGCTCGAATCGACCGCCGCGCCGAGCGTGGCTTCGGCAATCATCATCGGCGACACGGCAACCAACCGCCTCGTCGCCGGCGACGGAATCGCCTTCACCCCGCAGGAGGATGGATCGACGCGAGCCGATGTGACCGGCGGCGGGGCCGGATCAGTCGGGCCGGCAGGACCAGCTGGTGCCGATGGTGCTCAGGGTGCGGTCGGGCCTCAGGGTCCGCAGGGACCGGCTGGTGCTCAGGGTCCGGCGGGGGCGGTCGGCGGCGTTGGGCCACAGGGCGCGGCAGGTGTGCCGGGTGCCGCTGGATCACCGGGCGCTGATGGTGCCCAGGGACCGCAGGGCGTCGCAGGAGCGGCAGGGCCGCAGGGGGCTGTCGGGCCACAGGGACCGGCCGGTGCGGCCGGTGCGACCGGTGTGGTGGCGGCCACCGCTCCGCTTGTCTACGACGCACCCACCCAGACCGTTGCCATCAACCCGGCCACGACGCTCGTCGCTGGATCGATGTCGGCGGCGGACAAGGAGAAGCTCGACGGCGCCCCGGCCATAATCTACGGGCTGGACTATGACAGCGGAGATGCGGCGACGGTCACGTTCGCAGCGGCACCGACCCTCGGTACCACGATGGCGGTTTTCCTGTGGGCG
>JBBSVG010000246.1:0-5102 GCA_038233775.1 Bacteroidota bacterium
CGTTCATCAAGCTCGGCCAGATTTTGTCGGTCCGGGCCGATCTGGTCCCGCCCGCCTATCAGCAGGAGTTTCAAAAACTCCAGCACGAAGTCCCGCCGTTCGGGTTCGCCGAAGCCCGATCCATCGTCGAGAGCGAACTCGGCGCGACGCTCGAAGACTTGTTCGACACGTTCGAGCCTGAACCGGTCGCCGCCGCGAGCATCGCGCAGGTCCATCGAGCCACGCTGCCGACCGGCGAGCGGGTCGCCGTCAAGGTCCAACGGCCCGGCATCCGGCGGCAGCTCGAGACCGATATTCGGATTCTCTACGATCTGGCCGGACTGGTCGAGCGCTATTTACCGGAGCAAACCGATCTGGTCGATCCGACCGCCGCCGTCGATGAGTTCGCCCGGATGGTTCGGCAGGAACTCGATTTCGAGGAGGAAGGTCGGCACATGACCCGGTTCAACGACCTGTTCCGCGAGTGGCCCGAGGTTCAGGCGCCGACCGTTTATCCAGCGCTGACCGCTGGCCGCGTCCTGACGATGTCGTTTCTCGACGGCATCCCGCTGGGCAACAGCGCCGCGCTCGATGCGGCCGGTCACGACCGGTTGAAACTGGCCGAACGGGTCGTCGAGATCGGCGTGCGCGAGGTATTCGGGTTCGGGTTCTTCCACGCCGACCCGCATCCCGGCAACCTGCTGGCCCTCGACGGCGAGCCGAAAAACCGGATCGGGCTGCTCGATTTCGGCATCGTCGGTCGGATGGACGACGACCTGCGCGACGCCATCGCCCGGCTCTTGGTCGCGCTGACGACCGGTGACGACGTGGCCGTGACCGACGTGCTCATCGACCTCTCGCCCGAGGACGGCCCGGCCGTCGACCGCGCCGCGCTGGGCCGGGACGTTCGCGGCGTGCTCGACCGCTACCGGGGCAAGGAGCGGCACGAGATCGACCTGAGCGCGTTGCTCGGGCAGATGATGGAGCTGATCCGCCGCTACCGATTGCGTGTCCCGCCGGACCTGATCCTGATGTTCAAGTGCCTGATCACCGGCGAAGGCACCGGCCGCGTGCTCGCTGGCGACCAACTCGACGTGCTGAGTTTGACCCTTCCGCACGCCGAGAAACTCGTCGCCGAGCGACTCAACCCGCTCGCTCGGGCCGGTCGGCGGTTGGTCGAGGCGCAAGCGCAAGTCGATCAACTCGCCCGACTGCCCGCCGATCTGCGCGGACTGGTCCGATTGCTCGCTCGCGGCGAGACGCGGCTGACCGTCGAGCACGTCGGGCTGGACCGCTCGTTCGGCCGGATGGAGCGGGCGCTGAACCGGCTCGGGCTGAGCGTCTTGCTCGGTTGCGCGGCCATCGCCGCCGCGATGTTGCTGCGCGAGGCTGGCGGCGGCGCGGCCGTCGAGCACGTGTTTGTCGCCAACCGCGTGCTCGGCCTGACGCTGCTCGCCGCAACCCTCTGCGTCGCGCTCTGGCTGATCTTCCGCACCTTGCGCCGGTCGTAAGCCTGTTGTCGGGTCGGGTTCCCGAGGGACCGGAGCGGCAGGAAGGGCGTAGAAAGCGGGTCGGGTCGCCAAAACCCCACCGCAGCAAACCGACTGGCCGGCAGTCGGTTTGCTGCGTGGAACCGGCGACGCCGAGGCTGTTTTCTCCGTCAACCTTCCAGCCCCGAGGTCCGCTATGCCGGTCCCGCTTCGCCTGTCCCTCGCCGTCCCGTTCGCCGCGCTGATGATGGCCGGCTGCGCCCAGAAAACCGCGCAACCCGACACCGCCACCGTTGTTCGTCAGGAGCAAGGCCAGCCCGTCGATATCTCCGTTGATGAGTCACGGGCGCCGTCCAGTCCCATCAACGCCCCGGTTCCGAGTGAGACTTCAGCCGAGCCATCGCTTGGGACCGTTTCGGGAACCGGCTACGGCACCGGGATGGCCGCGAAGGCCGCCGGTCGGGCCTACGGCGGCGCGGCGGCCGACCGGGAGGACGTCAGCAACGAGTCGTACGCCCATGTCGCCGAGTCGCGTTTCATCCCGACGGCGAGCGAATCGACCTCGACCTTCTCCATCGACGTCGATGCCGCGTCGTATGCGAACCTGCGCCGCTTCCTGACGGCCGGGCAGTTGCCGCCGACCGACGCGGTTCGGGTCGAGGAGATGCTCAATTACTTCGACTACGATTACGCGCAGCCGACCGACGGCAAGCCGGTCGCCATCACGACCGAGACGGCGGGCTGTCCGTGGAACCCGAGCCACCGGTTGGTCCACATCGGCGTCCAGGCCCGTCGGGTCGAGACGGCCGAGTTGCCGCCGAGCAACCTCGTCTTCCTGATCGACGTGTCGGGTTCGATGCAGTCGCCGGACAAGCTGCCGCTGCTGAAATCGGCCTTCCGGCTGCTTGTCGAACAGATGCGGCCGGTGGACCGGGTCGCGCTCGTCGTCTATGCCGGTGCGGCCGGGGTCGTGCTGCCGTCCACGCCTGGCTCGGACAAGTCGCGGATTCTGGCCTCGCTCGACGATCTCGAAGCCGGCGGCTCGACAGCCGGGGCGGAAGGGATCGAACGCGCCTACGCCGAGGCCATCGCCAACTTTCAGCCGCACGGCAACAACCGCGTCATCCTGGCGACCGACGGCGACTTCAACGTCGGCCCGTCGTCCGATGCGGCGCTGATTGAACTGATCGAAAAGAAGCGGCGCAGCGGCGTGTTCCTCAGCGTGCTCGGCTTCGGCACCGGCAATTTGCAGGACAGCAAGATGGAAGGGCTGGCCGACAAGGGCAACGGCAATTACGCTTACATCGACGGGATCAGCGAGGCGCGCAAGGTGTTCGTCGAGGAACTCGGCGGGACGCTGGTCACGCTGGCGAAGGACGTGAAGATTCAGGTTCAGTTCGACCCGGCCCGCGTCCGCTCGTACAAGCTCGTCGGCTACGAGAACCGGGCGCTGGCGAACCGCGATTTCGAGGACGACACCAAAGACGCCGGCGAACTCGGCAGCGGCCATGACGTGACCGCGCTCTACGAGATCGATCCGGTGCCCGGCGCCGCAGCGGACGGCCAGATCGCGACGGTGCGGCTTCGCTACCAGCAACCGCAAGGCTCGGCCAGCCAGTTGATCGAGCAGCCGGTCCGCGACACGGGCACGGCGACCGGTCGGGCGAGCGAGGCGTTCCGCTTCTCGGCGGCCGTCGCCGAGGCCGGGTTGCTCTTGCGCGGCTCGGAAACGAAGGCCGACGCGAGCTACGCCGATGCCCTGACGCTCGCCCGTGGCGCTGTCGGCAGCGACCGGACGGGCTACCGAACCGAGTTCATCCGGCTGATCGAGACGGCGCGTCAGCTTTCGGATGGCACAGCGGCTCGGGACGAGCGGCGGTAGCCCAACGGTCGGGAAATCAGCGAATCGGGGCGCCGAGGGTTGGGATCGGGCGCCCCGATTCGTACGTTCGGCTTATCGACCCGTGCCGACTGTCGCCTTCCCGACCCTAAACCCCGCCCGATCATGCCCGACGCCCCGACCCAGCCGACCGCCCGGCGACAGGAAACCGAAACCCGGATCGTCGCTGCCGCCCAAGCGCTGTTCGCCGAACAAGGCGTCGCGGCGACAAAGGTCGAGGCGATCACGCGCCGGGCGGGCGTCGCCAAAGGGACGTTTTTCAACTACTTCCCGAGCAAGGACGCGCTGACCGACCGGCTGCTGTCGGGCCAACTCGCGCCCGTCCTGACGGGTCTGCCCGACGATGGCCCGCTCCCGCTCCGGCTCGAGCTGCTGTTCGGGCTGGTCGCCGATCTCTGCGCCGCCGAACCGGAGACGGCCCGACTCACCCTCGCCCGAACCGGACCGACGCCGCTGACCGACGCCGTCGAGCGGGCGCTGACCGGCTGGCTGTCGAGCGGCAGCGGAACGGAAGTCGCCGCCGCGCTGCCGGTCGAAACCGCCGTCTCGCTGATTGCGTCGGTGTACCGGACCGCGCTCGTCGCGTGGCTCGGCCCCGACGGCGACGTGCCGCCCGTCCCGGCGCTGATGGCGACGCTGGACCAACGGATCGCTTGGCTGTTCCGGGGCATCGCGCCCTGATCTTCTCCCCGACCTTAACGCCTCTATGCGCCCACTCGCCGCCGCCCTGCTGCTTGCCTTAACCGCCCTCGGTTGCGCCACCGGCGCCGACCGCATCGACTCAACCACCCGCTCTGCCGACGTGGCAACCAACCGACCCGCTCCGCCGAACCCGTGGCTCGCCGCGCTGACGACACCGGCCGACACGTCCGGTTCGGCGCTGGAGATCATCAGCACGACGCCGACCGGGGAGGTCGCGTCGCTGCGGGAGAGCGAGGCCATCGCGGTCACGTTCAGCCAACCGATGATCGAGTTGCGGGCGGTGGACGACTCGCTCGCGGGCGGTCCGTTCACGGTCGAACCGGCGTTGGCTGGGCGGTTTCGCTGGCGGGGAACCGAGACGGCCGTGTTCGAGCCAAGCGGCCGACTGCCGTTCGCCACGGCGTTCACGGTCACGATCCCGGCCGGCGTTCGCTCGCGGGTCGATCCAACCGCCGTCGTCAAGCAAGCCGTTCAGTTCCGCTTCGAGACGCCGCGCCCGAGGCTGCTCGCCTCGACGCCGAGCAACGACGCGACGAACATCGAGCGTCGGCCGACCGTCGTGCTCCGCTTCAACCAGCCGATGGACCCGCAGACGGCCGCCGTCCAGATGACCGCCAACGGCGAACCGGTCGAGATCGCCAAGCGCTACCCGACAGCGAAAGAACTGGGCGACAACCAGTATTATCCCGGCTATTACAATTACGAACAACCGGGCGCCATTCAGTTCGATTCGACTTGGGCGCTCGCCGTCCAGCCGAAGGCCGATCTGCCGAAAGGCGCCAACGTCGTCGTCACGCTCCCGGTCGGGTTGCGCGGCAAGGAAGGAACCCTCGGCTCAACCGAAGCGGCGTCGTTCAGCTTCCGCATCTATCAGCCGTTCGCGTGGACCGGGCAAAACGTCCAGAACCCGACGCCGATCCTCTTCTCGGTCGCCCATCGTTCGGCCGCACCGGTCGAGTTCGTCTTCGCCTCGCCGGTCAGTCGGCAGCGGGTCTATCGAGCGCTTCGGATCAGCCCGACCGTCGTCTTGC
>JBBSVG010000247.1:0-5098 GCA_038233775.1 Bacteroidota bacterium
GACACGCGCACCCCGTCGTTTCGGCCCTGTTCGCCAGCGACCCGACTTCCCGCCGACGAGCGGCGCCTCCTCTCCCAACGTCCCCCGGACGGCAGGAGATCCGCTTCGACAGATCCACACCGGTCAGAACCCCATCAGGAGTCCCCGCGATGCCCGACACCCCCGCGACGCCCCCCTCGACCGCCCGGTCTGAGAGCGGCACATCCGCCTCTGTTGCGCGACGCGACACCACCGGCGGTATCACCGTCAGCCGGAAGCTCTCGCAGGCGTTCACTCAGGTGGCGCTGCTGCCGGTGGCCCTGCTGGCAACGGTGCTGCTCGCCGCGCTGGTGTACTTCTTCTTCTTCTCGCTCATCAGCCAGTCGGCGGCCGACATCCAGCGGCAGGGGTTGCGGCAGGTCAGCCAGCAGGGGTCGGTGTTCCACAATGAAGCCGAGCGGGCCAAGACCCAAATCCAGGCGCAGATCGGCTCGGGCCTATCAAACCGCCAGTTGGCCCAGGCGATGGCCTCGGGCGACGCCGGTGCCGTGTACGAGGTGCTGGCCGGCTATCAGGTGCAGGACCCGCAAACGACCCTCTCGTTCGTCACCGTCGTCAACAAGAGCGGCCGGGTGGTGGCGGCGGCGACCAACCCGGACCGCTCGGGCGATCTGGCCTACACGCAGGCGACCTCAACCGGCGGCGCCTATGTCGCCCCGGTCAAGGCCTATCTGGAGGACGCGTTTCAAGGCGGTGTCCACACCGGGATTGAGCCGTTCGCACCCGAGTTGCTCCGCACCGAGCTGGTCAACGACGCCAACGCGATCAAGGGCGTGACGACACCGGGCCAGACGCTGGCCGATCAGGCAGCCGTCCAGGGGCGCAACCCCGACGGGTCCGGCAAGCTCGGCGTCGAGCGTCGCGGGTTGGTGCTCTACACGATCCAGCCGATCACCACCGGCTCGGGCGACGTGCTCGGCGCCATCATCGCCGGGCAGCTGCTCAACCGCAACCCGCAGGCGCTGCTCTCGTCATTCGAGCGGATCATCCCGTCCACCGAAGCCTCGGCCACCGTCACGCTCGGCGACACACGCGTCCTGACCAGCGAGGCCGGCGGCCAAGCGCTCGGCGCAAAACTCGTCGGTGACCTGTGGAAGCAGCTCCAAGCGGGCGAGCCGACCGCGTCGGCCCGAGACCTGTACAGCAAGCCGACCTACATGAAGGCGTACCGGCTGACCGATCCGGCTGGCAAGCAGCTCATCGGCTCGCTCATCGTCGCCGTCGATGCCCAGCGCTTCACCGACATCACCGACCGGCAGACCCGACAGGGTGTGTACCTGCTCGCCATCGCCCTGATCCTGATGGTCGCCGCCGCCGCCGCCGGGTTGTTCCTCGCCAACCGGCAGTCGCGCCGACTGACCAGCCCGATTGTCGGCGCCATCGACGAGCTGCGCCGAACCACTGAGCGCGTCTCTCGCGGCGACTTCGACGCCCGAGCGATGATCAGTTCGGAGAGCGGCACCGAGCTGGAAGATCTGGGCAACCAGTTCAACTTTATGACCGGTCGCGTCTCGACGCTGGTTCGCACCGAAACCGAGCGCGACGAGATGCAGCGCTCGATCACCGACCTGCTGGTGGTCGTGTCGAACTCCGCTGAGGGTGACTTTACGCAGAAAGCGGCCGTGACCGAGGGCGTCCTCGGCGCGCTGGCCGACTCGTTCAACCTGATGGTCGATGACCTGTCGGCGCTGATCCGCGAGGTGCAGGGGTCGGCCAACCAGGTGTCCGGGTCGGCCAACGCGATCTTGACTTCGACCGAGCAGATGGCGACCGGCGCTGAGCTTCAGGCCAGTCAGGTGACAAACGCCTCGCAGGCCGTCGAGGAAATGGCAACCTCCATCCGGCAGGTCGCCGCCAACGCCGACCAGGCGGCCAGCGCTGCCCAGCAGGCGGCCGATGTGGCCCAAGAAGGCGGCAACACGGTGCTCGAAACCATCGAGGGTATGCGCCGAATCCGCTCGACGGTGCAGGACACGGCGCAGAAGATCAAGAGCTTGGGCGAGTCGTCCATCGAGATCGGCAAGATCGTTCAGGTGATCGAGGACATCGCCGGGCAGACGAACCTGCTGGCGCTCAACGCGACGATTGAGGCCGCCCGAGCCGGCGAACTGGGTCGAGGCTTCACGGTCGTCGCCGAACAGGTCCGCGAGCTGGCCGAACGGTCGGCAAAAGCGACGAACGACATCGCCCAGCTGATCCAGACGATTCAGGCGGAAACGCAGGACGCCGTGAGCGCGATGGAGAAGGGGACGAGCGAGGTCGAGCAAGGTACCAAACTGGCCGACGAAGCCGGTCAGGCGCTGGACCGCATCCGCGAGGTGGTTCAACAGTCCACCTCGCTGATTCAGGATATCTCGCTTGCCGCCCGGCAGCAGGACATCGCCTCGGCTGGCGTCGTGACGACGATGAACGAAGTCTCGACCATCACCCGGCAGTCGCTCGAAGGGTCGCGGCAGTCCGCCGCCACCGCAACGGCGCTGACGGCGATCACGAACCGGCTGGCCGACTCCGTTTCGCGCTTCCGGTTGGCGCTCGACGATGTGCAGGACGGCTCCGGCTCGAACCAAGCGGTCAACGACTACATGGCGACCAACGGCCAGTCCGACGGTCAAACCGACGAGCAGGCCATTGAGCAGTCGGTCGACGCTCAGGCACGCTGATCGTTTCCCGGTCCCCTGCCGGACTGATGGTGCCCCGGCCCCCGGCCGAGCTGTTCAGCCGGCGGGGGCCGTTGTCTGGCCCACCCGAGCCCCCGAAGTCGTGAGGAAGTTCGAGTTCATGGCGATGTTCCTGCCCGAAGCGCAGGAGCACGCCGCCCGGATGACCGCCACCGTGGCGCGCCTCTGGCCGCCGGCCGACGTGGCCGCCGCAGAGCAGCCACCCTTGTCGGCTGGCGCGCAGCAGGATGCGATTGAGGGGCTGTTCTTGTCGGCGCACACGATTAAGGGCGGTGCGGCGATGCTCGGGTTCGACAACACCCGCCGGGCCGCCCGGTTGCTCGAGGTCATCGCCCAAGCGCTGGCCGAGGGTCGGCTGGCGGCCGACGGCGAGGTGGTCGAGTTTATTCGCTACGCCGTTGCCCAGCTCATCCGGCTGCTGGACAACATCGAGGTCGCCACGCTCGACGAGCGGGCAGTGCTGCTGGCTCTGAAGCGCCGGTTCGACCGGCTTCGTTTCGCCAATCGAGAGGTGACGCATGTCTAAGCAACGGCAGCGACGGTCGCAGCAAGGCGGCCCGCGTTCCGCCAAACGCCCCGCCGACGCCACGCAGCAGCAGTCCGACCCGACGTCGGACAGCCCAGCGCTGCCGACGGATGAAACCGTGCAGGAGCTGCTCGACGCTGCCGACGGCCTGGTCGTGCCCGACGAGAGCGACGGCAAGCACGCGGCCGGATCGGACGCCCAAACGCTGCAAGACACCTATCAGGCGGAGCACGGAACCGCCGATTCGGCAGCCATCGACGAAACGCAGGCCATCGATCTGGCCGACGAAGCCGACGTGACCGCGACCGCGCTCTCGCTCGACGACAGCGACGACGCCTCGGCCTCGACCCAAGCAGACGGCGACGCCTCCGACGGCTGGGACACCGACCCCTACGACGGCGGAAACACCACCGGCACCGATGACACCGTCGAGTTCGACCTCGGCGACGACGCGCTGGGCGACATCTCAAGCCTCTGGCAGACCCAGGACGAGCCAGCCGACAACGAGCAGCAGCCGACCCCGATCCAAGCAGCGGCCGAGACGCCCGTCGAGGCAGTCACTGCCGAAACGGCCACCGACGAGGTCGCCGACGGCGGCGGGCTCGTGGCGATGGGCGACGACCTGATGATCGACCTCGAGGGGATGGACATCGAGGCCGTCATGTCGCTCGACGAGGCCGATCTGGGCGCTGAGCCCATCGCCATCGACCTCGAATCATTCTTCACCGACGCCGTTGAGGACGAGACGCCGGGCGCGAGGCACGTGGCGACGAGCGGCGACGAGTTGGTGCTGCCCGAGGGGCTCGAGGCCGATCTGGAGGCCGACACGGCGATTCTGGCCGAGATGGCCGCCGAAGCCGGCGCGAAAGCGGCAGCCGACGCGGCCCGGACAGCCGAGCCTGAGCGGCCCCGCGTCGTGCTGACCGACCTGCAGGAGCTGTTCCTGCAAGAGGCGCAGGAGTACGTTGACAAGCTGAACCAGGAACTGCTGGCGCTGGAGCGCGAGGGCGACAGCAACGCGCTGGTGGCGAGCGTGCTCCGCAGCGCCCACACGCTGAAGGGCTCGGCTGCGATGATGCGGCTGACGCAGATGACCGGGCTGGCCCACGCACTCGAGGATCTCTTGCAGCGGGTCCGCGACGAGAAGCTGCGGATTCCGGCGCATATGTTCGACCTGCTGTTCGAGTCGGTTGACCTTGAAGCGGCGATCATCCGCTCGATCCGCGCGACCGGATCGGAGGACGACGCCAGCGATCCGACGCCGATCATCGCCCGGCTGAACGAGGCGACGCGGAGCCTGCACGAGTTCGCCCAGCCGTCACCGGTTGCCTCCGAGAGCGAGGACGACTCGGCCGATGCCGAGTCGGAGATGGCCGAGATCGAGCAGGAACCCATCGATCCTGAGGCGTGGCAGACCGTCGCCCGGCGACTGCGCCAAGTGCCGCTGACGACCCGGCGCTTCGGCGGCGCGGTCGGCGAGCAGACCATGCGCGTCGATCTCGGGACGCTGAACAAGCTGGTCAACGAAACGGCCGAGTTGGTCATCCAGCGGAACCGGATGACGACCGAGCTGAAGCGGTTTGAGGGGATGCTGGCCCGGATGGCCCACGAGCGGGCGCTGCTGGCCCAGCTCAACCGCCGCTTCCAGTCGCTGCTGGCTCGGGGCGGCGAAGGCGGCGCCGGGCGGATGGGACGCGAGCTGGGCAACACGTTGAGCGAGTTCGGCGAGTCGGAGTTCGACCGCTTCTCGGAGTTCGACGTGCTGCACCGCGACTTGCGCGAGTCGATCTCGAACCTTGACGACTTGGGCGGCGACGTGCAGGGGCTCTCGACGAGCCTGACCGACAACCTGAAA
>JBBSVG010000248.1:0-5092 GCA_038233775.1 Bacteroidota bacterium
ATCCGACCGGCACGACCGCCATCGCACCGAACGCGACAGCCCGCGTCAGCACGCCAATCCCCGGTCGCGCCGCCCGCGCCCCAGCTTGCAGGTGGCCGACGAGCAGGATCGCCAGATGCGCCGCGATGGCGCCTAAATAGAGCGGATACATCGGATCGACCGAGCGCAGCAGCGTCGGCAGTCGCGGCAGCCAGCCCGTCGGCATCGTTTCGAGCGCGTTATTCGCCATGTAGAGCGCGACCGGGACGAGGCTCGTGTAGAACACGGCGACGACTTGGTAGCGCCCGTCGGTGCGCGGCGGCTCGGTCGGCTGTCGCGGCGTGACCGGCAGGCCGCGCGGCCAAACCAAGATCATCAACCCGACGAGCAACAGCAGCGGCGCGACGGTCCACTCGGCGCCACCCAAGGCGAACGCGCCGTAGAGGCCGAGCGCGGTCGCGATCCCGCCAGAGAACGTCAGCAGCCGCGAGCGCCACGCGATCAGCCCGACGAGCGCGATGCAACCCAACTGGGCGACGAGTTGCCAGCCGATCACCACCGCCGGTTTGGGCGTCATCTTCTCCAGCAGATACAGGCAGCCGAGCGGGACAAACAGGTTGTCGGCGCCGCGCAGGCTGATCGCTTCCAGACAGGCGAGCAGGAGCGCGACCTGAATCGAGATCAGCACCGATTCCGGGCGACCGAGCGTCGTCAAGAGCAGCAGCGGCAGGTGGACGGCGAGAAAAGCCGTCAGCAGGAACACGGCCGAGCCTTCGACCGAGCGGCGGTCCTGTCCCTCGACCCGATACGTGCGGCGACCGTAACTCGCCCCGAGCACAGCCGCAAGCGCGTCGGCGACAACGAGCGTCAGGATCGAGATCAGATAAAACACCGGTTGCCGGTGCGACAAGACGAACAGCAGATACACCGCGACGGGGAACAGCAGCGCGCCCTCCGACTTCCGCGTGACGCCGTGGACACTCTGCAACCAGCCGAGCGCGCGGGTGACGGTGAGGAACACCGCCGAGACGACGCCGATCAGCAGCACCGTCACGGGCCATTCGAACAGCCACGGGAACAGCGCCGCGACCGCGCCGCCGCCGAAATGGACCAGTTTTCGGGTCCACTCGACCGGCGGTTTGCGCCACCAACGCCACCCTTCCGCGACCGCGAACAGCGACAGAAACAGCCCGCCGACGAGCGCCGCTCGGGCCAATTCGCCGGGCCACGTTCCGGTCGGCGGCCAACTCATCGGTTCACCTGATCGACGTGCAGCGCCGTGTAGAACCACGCCTTGTCGCCGAAGTGCAGCCGCGCGGCCAGTTCGTCCAGCGGCGTAACGCGGTCCGCCAGTGCCTCGGGCCGACTCCGTTCGGCGAGCAGATTCCAATACACCAGCCTCGCGCCGGGCCGACTCCGCTCGACCAGTGCGGCATAGACCCGCTCGTGCTCGGCCGGACTCAGATACTCGAACAGATCGGACAGGTTAAACCCGTCAAACGGCCCGTCGGCCGATTCGACGGCGCCCTGAACGGTCGTCACACGGTCCAACCGCTCGCGAATCAGGCCGGTGAACTCGGGTCGTAGGTAACGCGGCAGCGCCTCGGGCGGGAACGTGCCGGTCATGATGTAGGCGAGGTACGGGTTCGACCGGACCGGAATCTCGGTCACCGCATGGCGGCTGCGGGCCAGAATCCGCTCGCCGACCGAGCCTTCGACATGGGTGAAGAACGCCGGATCGCGACCCAGCCGACCCATCACGGCGCGGCTGAAAAACAGCTTAAACAGCGCCCGCCAGCGCCAATTGTCCCATTGCTCGTCGTAGAACGCCCGTTGCTCCGGCAGCGAACGCGGCTCGCGCAGCGATTGGATCATCCGGTCCGACTCGACCAGCGGCATGACGAACCGGCGAAACCCGCGCAGATACCGCTCGAACTTGCCGACGTGGACGATCCCTTCGGCGATGAACGCGGGCTGACGATCCCAAAACGCCCGCGCCCCGTCGGGCAGCTCGCTGCGGAGCCGGGCATACGTCGCCGCCCGGTCGGCCGACGGCCGCACGCCGAGAAACGCGAGCAGGTCTGCGTCGTCGGTCAGCCGACGAAACGCGACTCGGCGCAACTCCAGCGCGGCGAGTTGGACCGGGTTCAGATCGACCGCGACGACCTCGGCCGGATCGAGCGTCAACAGCGCCAGCGCGTTGTCACCGGCCGAGGCAATCGACAGCAGCCGCCCGCCAGACGCGACCGGCGCAAGCGCGTCACAGAGCACGTCGGCATCCTCCCAGACGCTGGCGTAGCGGATGAAATCGAACGAGGCTCGGTCTGAAACGCTCATGTCATCCTGTTTCTTCTTAAAGGTTTCCACAAGCAGCACTCAAGTTTGCCTGTCACCCTGAACGAAGTGAAGGGTCTCACGCCGAGGTCAACAGAACGTCGGGCGGATTCCCCGTGAGATCCTTCGCTCCACTCAGGATGACAACGGGTTGAGAACAGCGGACTTCATCAGGAGGTGAGATCGGGTCGGGTTTACGAGAACCGGGCGATTTGGCGGGCGAGTTCGGCGGCGAGCGGTTGGACGACCGGGCGGTTGCCGTCGGCGTCGGGGTAATCGAGCAGCCCGTTCTGACAATGGCGGTCGTCGTCCCAGCCGGGGTGGTTGGCGACCGGATAGAGGCAGATTCCGCCGACCGGCACGCCGGAGGCAATGGCGGCGGCGACTTCGTCCGCGACGTAGCGCAGCCAGACCGGTCGGGCGTCGAACGATGACGCAAGATCGATCTCGAAGATCGGTTTGCCCGTCATGTGCGCCTGCGCATCGATCCCGGTTTCCGAAAGGAACAGCGGTCGACGGTAGCGGGCATGGACCTCGGCCAGCATCTCGCGCAACGGCCGGTAGCGCGGATGATTGGGCCGCGTGATCGGCGCGCCGCCCAGAAACCACTGGTTGTTGTAGTAATAATTCACGCCGATGATGTCGAGATAGTGCGGCGCACCGCCCAGACCGGGCCAGCGCCGACCGGTCAATAAATCCCACGCCTCGAACTGGCCCATCCGGGCGCCCTCAGCGTGGTCGATGTCCCTCGGCAGCGGACCCGGCGGCGCAATGTGGATCGCCGGATCGACGTTCACGATTCGGCAGCGCGGATCGACTGAACGGAGCGTATCGGTCGCCGCCATTGCGGTCCTGACGAGTTGGACCTTGAACTCCAGTCCGCGACCGTGGGCGAACGGGTTCATGTAGCCGACATCGCCGCCGCCCCAAGCCAGAAACGACATCTCGTTGACCGGACAGAAGTACGGCACCTCGTCGGTTTCACTCGCCACGACCTCGGCGACGAAGCGGACCATCCGGCTGAACCGGTCGATAAACGCCGGGCGAAACGGGTCCAGATCGTCCGGCCAACCGTAGTGCATCAGATCCCAGATGACCTGCGTCCCGGTCGCTTTGGCGGCCCGAATCATCGGCAAGAACGACTCGGCGCGGTACTGCCCCGGTCGTGGCTCGACCCGATGCCAGCGGATGCCGTCGCGGACGGTCCGAATCCCAAGCGAGCGCAACTGGGCGTAATCTCGGGCCGCCAACCGGTCGTGCTCCGTCGCCGCGACCATATCGAGCCGCCGCCCATCGACGCCACGCCGGTGCGACGAACTCTCGAACCCGCCGAGAAAGAAGCTGTTGAAAAGCAAAAGGTTGGGGACTTGTGAAGGGCTGACAGCTATCAGCTGTCAGCTAACGGCAAGAGAACGGACGCTGTCGGCGGTGGCGGCTCCGTTCATGGATTCGACAAGCTCACCACGAACGGAGAGTGGACGGCTGATCCACGCCAATGTTCAGAAATAACGACCGGCAACGGCAACCGGCAAGAGCGCCGAGCGGCAGGTTCATCAATCTGCCATCAGCAATCTGAAATCGCCTTTCCATCGCTCCTCGCGCCTCGTTCATCGCTCATCTTCCCAGCCGCTGGTGCGCGTCGGCGAACTGGCCGGAGCAGAGGGCGGCGGCGAGGGAGAGTTCGCCGCCCAAGCAGAGCGCGGCGGTGATCTCGGCCAGCTTGGCCGCCGAGCCGGGCGAGCCGTCGCAGCCGATCAGTCGCAGACATTCGGCCGCCGTCGGCAGCCGCGTCCCGCCGCCGACGGTGCCGACGATCAGGTTCGGCATCGTCAGCGCCGCGTAGAGGTCGCCGGTCTCGGTCCGCTCGAACCGGGTCAGGCCGACGGACGCCTCGCTGGTGCAGGCGATGTCTTGGCCGCAGGCGAGGAACAGGGCGGCAACGCCGTTGGCGACGTGGCCGTTCACGCCGATGGAGCCGGATTGCGTCCCGCCCAAGAAGCTCATCCGCCAGTAGTCGCAGATCCGCTCGGGCGTCGTGTGCAGCCCGCGCTCGACCAGACGGCGGGGCAGGATGACCTCGGCCGTCGCGTTTCGGCCGCGCGTCTGCATGAAACTCATCGCCGTCGCCTTCTTGTCGCCGGAGAGGTTCGCTTCGAGAAACCAGTAGCTCGGTTGAACCGGCGTGCGGGCGAGTAAATCCTCGCAGACGGCGGCCGTGCAGAAGGTCACCATGTTCTGACCCGCCGCCTCGCCCGTGTGGAAGGCGAAGATCAGGTACACATGGTTGGCCTCGATGTGCGTCATCATGTCGAGCAGCACGCCGTGGCTGGTTCGGGTGCGGGCGACCTCCCGAAACCGGTCGAGTTGATCGACGGCCCACGAGGCGAACACGGCCGCCTCGCCCAGCGTCTGGAAGGCGAACGCCGGGGCGCGTTGGACTTGCTCGACGGTCGTCAGACACGAGACGCCGCCAGCCATCGTCATCAGCCGCGCACCGCGATCATACGAGGCGACGAGCGCACCTTCGCTGGTGGCGAGCGGGACGTAGAAATCGCCGTGCGCGTGCAGCCCGTTGACGCGCAGCGGCCCGATGACGCCGGTCGGGATCTGCGTCATCCCGATGAAATGCTCGATATGGCCCTTGAGCGTTTCGGGGTCGGGCAGCGGGGCGCGACCGGCCAGATGCGGCATCGGCGCGGCGCCCTGCGATTCGAGAAATGCGTGGCGCTCCGCTTGCGCAGCGGCCGACCACTCCAGCGGTTTGGGCAGCGACGGCGGG
>JBBSVG010000249.1:0-5079 GCA_038233775.1 Bacteroidota bacterium
AGATGACCGTGTCGCCGACGGTCGCGTCGATCAAGCGGTAGCCGGTGGCGCGGACCGAGTCGGCGGGCGAGAAGAACTCCAGCCGGAACGTGTGACCGTCGGGCACTCGGGTCGGATCGACGACGCGGAGCGCGACGGCACCGGCGCCGGAACCGGCGGAGCGGGTCAACGCCGTCGCGGCGCCGGGCGTGTAGCCGAGCGCGGGCGGATTCGGTCGAACCTCGACCGCGTTCTGCGGCAAGATCGTCCCGCCGCGCAGCGTTCGGCTGACGGTGATGGCGTTCTCCGACGGGTACAACGCCAGCGAATCGGAGCCGCTGTCGTAGGCCGTGACGGCGTAGTAATAGTTCTGTCCGTTGATCGCCGTCGTGTCGGTGAACGTGTGCGTCAGGCCGGTGTCGTCGCCGAGAAAGTAGCCGACGCCCTCGACGATGGTGTGCGAGAACCCGCTCACGCTGTTGGCGAGGTCGAACTGCGCGATGGGGCGGCCGTTGCCGATGGTCCCGGTGCCGCGACCGTTGGAGATCCGCTGGGCGTCGAGAAAGGTCGGGTCGGTGGCTCGATAGATCCGGTAGCCCTCGAAGTCGTTCGTGTTCGTGACGGGATCGAAGGCGCGTTCGGCTTTGTCGTCCCATGTCAGCGTCACGCGACCGTTTCCGGCGGCGGCGTGAACCGTCGGCAGCGGCGGCGGGACGGCGACCTGGTAGTTGGCGGCATAGATTTGCTGCACTGTTTTGGTCGTCGTTCGCAGCTCGCCCAACGTGTTGCCGTAGGCCAGCGCGAGGCTGAACCGCTCGGTCTGCCCGGCGCGGAGGCGAAACGGTCCGCTGGCGAACAGGAACGCGATGTTGTAGTTCTGCACCAGCGGCGCGTCGAACGACGAGTCAGGCGTGGTGAAGCGGCGGTAGAGCCGCTCGGGCCAGTGCCGACCGTCATCGAAGAACACCAGATCCTCGGCTGCCTGCGACGGCGAGCCGACGCCTGCCTTGATCCGGTTGTACTTGAACCCAGTCAGCCCGATCTGGTCCGACTCGTCCACGTCGGTCCGGTCCACGTTCGGCTCGCCGTAGGTCGGCACGCCGTCGCGCTCGCCCGTATCGCCTGTGTCGAACACGCCGTCGGCGCCGGTGTCGGAGAACTCGGCCGTCCAGTCGAGATCCTCGTCGGCGGTGAACCAGCGACCGGCCTTGAACGCGGGGCGGTTCGCCAGCGGACCGTAGTGTGCCTCGAATTTCGCCAGATCATATCGGCTCGCGACATACGCCTGGATCGCGGCTTGGCCGACGATCAGTTGGCCGATGCTGCCCGGTTGCCCGTCGGCTCGGGTCGGCGAGGTATCGTCGCGGCGCTCGTCGGTGATCCCGTCGTCGTCGTCGTCCTTCGCGTTGGTCCCGTTGCCCGGCGTCTCCAAATACGCGTAGCCCAAATAACCGGTCGGGCCGCGTGTGCCGCGACCGCTCTTGTCCCATGTATAGACGAGGTTCAGGCCGCTCGATTTGTCGAAGAACGCGTTGTCGTCGTCCGACTCGGGCACGCCGTCGGGTCCGATCTCCGAACCGCCGACGCCGGAGTCCATGTACAAACCGAAGACGATGTTGTCGTCGTAATCGGTCGTCCCTTCGTTGGTGATGTCGTAGTGCCAGAAGATGACGTTTCCGGCCTGCGGATTCGACCACTGGAAGCCGCGCTGTTCGACCCGCAGCCCAAGCCCGCGCCGGGTCCGGTCGCGCGAGTCGGGATAAAAATCGAACGCCGAATACAGGTTGTCGTCATACACGACATACGATTCCTGATCGGCCGCCGGGCGCTTGCCAAAGTAGCCGTCCCACGAGCCGCTCCAGCCTGGATCGGTCGGGTCGCCCAACCGGTCGGGCCACGAAGCCGGCCACGTCCGCGAGTCGTTCGAGAGCGCAACCGAGCGGCCCTGGTTGATCGCCGGATCGTTCTGGAAGAAGCCGGGACGCGGCTCGAAACGCATCACCCGCTCGGTCCCCGGCGCTCGACCTTGCCGCTCGCGGAAACCGGTTTCCATGATGTACGTGTCGCTGCCGTTCTCCTGCCGGACCTTTGCGAGCACGAACGGCGTGATCCCGTCCGAATAGTTGCGCCCGGTTCCTTTGGGCACTTCGACCGAGTGAAACACGCTCAGATCGACGCGCAGCGGGTCGGGCGGGTAGTCGCCGACCATGCCGAAGTTGTAGAAAACTGTGCGGATCTGGTTCGCGTCGTGGATACCGGAGCGCTCGGCGTCGATCCGACCGCGATTTTCCGGTGGAACCGGCGTCGTGATCTGCGACCGGGCGACCCCCGAACCAACAAGGAGCGTCGCGCCGACGAGGAGAAAGCGGGGAAAACGGTTCATCTGGCGGTGCCGCTGGCGGTGATGCCGATCTCGACCCGGCGCGGGGCGGCGAATCGACTCGGGTTGTTCAGTTCCGACAGGTTCGAGAGGCGCAACTGGTCGTTGACGTAGTCGGCCGAGCCGGTCGAGTCGAAGACGAAGCCGTTGACCGTGCGCGTGCCGAGCAGGTTGAAGACGCGGGCGAACCCGGTCAACCGGACCGCGCCGACCTGAATCGGCACCTCGCCGCGCAGATCGACGATGGCGAAACCGGGCTTCCGGCCGCTGTTCGTCGCGGTTTCCGAGCCGAACCCCGAGCCGATGGACGGCGTGTACGGCTGTCCGCTGCCCAGTCGGACGATGGCGCTGAGCGTGTAATGGCCGGGCCGGGCCAGCGTGACGGTCGTGTTGAGCGTGTGCCGCTGATCCCACGACAGCGCCGTCTCGCGCGGCCTCGCGTCCTGCCCGGCTTGGGCGCGGGTGGCCGTCTCGCGCGGGTCGCTGGCGCTGCCTTTCGCCAATTGCAGCGTGTAATCGACGGTCGCGGCGACCGGACCGAGCTGCCGGGCGTCCAGGCTGATCGTCCCGCCGGTCACGCCGCCGAAGTCGATGTTGGTGAACCGGGCGTACTCGGCCTCGTTGGCGGTCCGCTCGAACCGAACGCCCAACAGGTCGCGAATATCTTTCGAGAACAGCGTGAGGGTCGCGCCCAGATCGTCGGTCAGCGCTTGCTTCAAGCCGACCTCGTACTGCGTCGTCCGCTCCGGTTTCAGATCGGGATAGCCGAGCACGCCGTAGGAGGTGCCGAACGCTTGCAGATCGCGCAGGATGCTGTAATCGGCGTTCGAGTAAAGCTGACCGAGGCCGGGCAACTGGTGGAAATGGCCGTAGGAGACGTAGATCGCGCCCCGGTCGGTGATCGGATAGCTCAGCCCGATTCGCGGCGCGACGACCCATTTAACCGTCGTCGGCTGATCGACCGACGGCGCTTCGCCCTGGATCGTGTTGGCTGGGTTGCGGAAATTGCTCGGCACCGTCGCCCGCGCGTCGAACGCCTCGACCCGAACGCCGGCCCGGACGACCAAATCGCGCCACTCGATCCGGTCCTGCGCGAAGATCGCCGCGCTCAACGGCGCGTAGCGGCGGATGGTGGTCGAGTCGGGACGCGGGATCGGCCGGGTTGAGCCGCTGAGCGGCGCGGTCAGCACGCCCGGCGCGCCGAAGCTCAGTGCGGCCCGCTGTCCCTCGATCCCGAGCTTGAGCAGATGCGGCCCGAACTGTCCGGTCACGTCGCTTTTAATGACGAGCGCGTTCGTCCGCTGCGTGAACCGCCCCGGATCGACGCCCTGGACGACGACGCCCTGGAGCGCGGTGTTGTTGAAAAACGAATTGCTCGTCGGCAGCCCGGCGGCGACGTAGCGCGGGTCGGTCACGTCGGCGTAGGCGAAGTCCTGATAATCGTAGATGTTCTGCCGCAGCGCGAGCGTGTAGAACAGCGTCGGCGTCAGCGTTTGGGTCAGGTCGAGCCCGTGCGTTAGACCATAAGAGCGCTGCCGGGTTGCGCCATCGGGGTTGAGCCGATACGCCTGTGAATAGCGACCGCCAGCGGCGCGGTTGCCGACCGCTTGGTAGCTCGCCTGCAAACCGGGTCGAAACCGATGCGTCAGCTTGACCAACCCGCTCCACTCCGATTGGTCGGCCAGCGGCACCCACGCGTTGTCGCCGGTCGGCCGGATGGTGCCGGAAGCGGCGTCGCTCGAGTCGGTCGGCGAAAACAGGCGGCGACCGTAGAGGTAGCCTTCAGCGGTCGCGCGCCGTCCGCTGGCGAGAAAGGTTGTGCCGGGCAAACCGGTCGGACCCGAGAGCGTGAGTTGGTACGACTGGGTCGCCAGCGGGTCGATCTGGTCGATGTGCGGGAACCGGTCGCGGCCGTCCGGGGCGATGAAATCGCCGACATAGACCTCGCCCGATGCCTCGAAGTGCTCGCCGCCTGTTTTCAGGATCGCATTCACGACCCCGCTCATCGCCTGCCCATACTCGGCGTCGAACGTCCCGCTGACGACTTGAACTTCCTGCAACACGGAGCGGTCGAGTCGTAAGGTTGATGAATTGTCGTACGGGTTGTTGACCGTCACGCCATCGACCTGATACTGCACCTCGCCGGTTCGTCCGCCGCGAAAGTGCCCATCGACGACGCCCGCTTGCAGGTTGACGACGTCGGCCAGCGATTGGACCGGCAGCGCGGCGATCTGCTCGGCGGTCCGCGAAACGACCGTGCTCGTCTGATTCAGCTCGACCACCGGCCGCTGGGCGACGACCTCGACCTCGCCGACCTGCACCGCCGCCGAGCGGAGCGTCGCGTTCAGCGTCGTCGTCTGGTCGGCCGAGATGACGACCGACGCGGTGTTCTGCGCCGCGAACCCGACAGCCGAGAAGCGGACCGTGTACGTCCCGGCCGGGATGTTCAGCACGACGTAGCGCCCATCGAGATCGGCCGCCGCGCCAAGCCCGGTGCCGACGATCAGCACCGTCGCGCCGATCACGCCTTCGCCGGTCTCATCAACCACGCGACCGGTCAGCTTGCCCGTCGTCCCGGCCCACGAGCGGGCGGCGGCAACGAGGCCAAGCAGCACTACAAGCAGCAGGCAAACAGAGCGGCGCATAGCAGTTGGGCGTTTCGTCCCGAATCGGACGGCGGTGGCTCCGTTGTGGTTCGACAGGCTCACCACGAACGGAGA